>NZ_JADBTX010000031.1:0-86478 GCF_020245945.1 Microcystis sp. M015S2 | reverse complement strand
TTAATAATAATTCCTAGTAAGCTCGCTCCTATCCCTAATTCTTTCGTTAGCTTTTTGCCTAGAATTGCTAAATCTATTTCTAGCGAGAGAAGCTAGAAGCCTTTGTTGGCAAGTTTTCTAGCTCGCTTGTCCCCCTGTCAGTAGATCTATAACAGGAGTTATTCATGCCCTGACAAAGGTGCGATTAATCTATAACTCCTGTAAGCGAATCCAATTTTATCAAGATTTTCTGAAGCACTAGGGATGTTTAAGCAATGCCTAAAATAATTAAAGACAACAATTCACCTAAAATAATTAAGACCGGTGATGCTACCGATCCAGCCACAGGCGAAGTACGTGTTTTTCTCCAAATCTCCTATACCGTAGAATTATCGTTTGAGGACAAATCATTAATTGATAGTGGAATTCAATTTATTGAGTATATTGAACTACTGGGTTTTGACCAAGAAAGACAAATCACTAATGACTATCCCTACAGTTCTCTCGATCAAATAGTGCATCCTATCCAAATACTTAATGACGATCCGAGAGTTAAAACTGCAATTCAAAACGCAAAACAAGCCGATTTCCCCATAAAAGTAGATCGAGAGCGTAACATCAGAGTTTTGAGAAAGTTTCTTAAGGAAGATCCAACTGGAGACAATGAGATAGTCTGCAAAGTATCAATTTTTCTAGGGGCTATTGAAATTGCCAAAAACCCCGTATTGATTTAGTAGAATGGTCGGGTGGGCAGAATTTTACCCACCCTCCTTATTGTAATTATCGTTACAGATAAATGGCGAAACCCAACATTCCTAACTACATTGGTGGGGTTGGGTTTCGCTAAAGCTTAGATAATAGTGCGATCGCCGATCTTGTAGGGTGCGTTACGGCGAATTATTAATTTTAGTTTTTTGACTAAATTGATAGCCGCCTAACGCACCTTACACTCTACTGAATATACAGCCCTAAGAGCAGAAATCCTTCAGGCTGATAATATTTGCCTATTACCTATTGGGTGTAGGCAGGTAAGTCTTGACTCATTTGATTTAAGTTGCTGGCAATGGCTTTCATCGTCATAAAAGCCGAGCTAAAGGCGATTAGCTCATTTAAGGGATAACTTCGACTCTCAACCCGCAAGCTCAGTAATTGCTTCTCAAGAGATTCAATTTCTTCGATGAGCAATCCTAACTTTGGTGGGTTGAGAATTACCCGGGCAGCGATCGCCTCAGCAATTTCATCAAAAGCGATCGCGGTTCGTTGTGCGATCGCTTGTAATTCAGGTAAAAACTTTTGTCGTATCGGTTCAGGAAGCGGTTGCTGTAGCCCATCTTGTAAAGCATCCAGTTGAGCCCAGAGTTTTTGTTCGTAGCCGATGGAGAAATTCCAAAAATTTTTGTTTTTAGTTGCTAAAACTGTGGAAATTTGTTCGAGACTGGCAATCTTAACCGAGGCTGGATGTTGAGTGATCGCCACTGTGATGGCCTGCTTCAGTTGGGGGATATCTGACGGTGGTATCGTATCCTGAAAATAGCCTGACAGCAGTTTTTGATATAGCTGTCCCATTTTCTTAAAAGTCACAGAAAAATCTGTTTCCAGCTGGTTTGTAGCCGATTTTGTCATAAATACAGTGGTCAGCAATACCCCCAGAAACGCACCTACGGGAACTGAAATTAGTGCGGCCCAAATTCCTTGCTCGAAAAAAGGAAAAATATCCTTCCCGATGGCATCGGCTGCTACAATCGCACCGATGCGAGCGATCGGCGTAAACCCCAGCCAAGCACAACTGAAGTAGGCGAAAAAATAAGCCAGACTGCTACTAAAAGGATTATAACCAAAGGACTTGACCAACAGGTAAATACAGAGAATCGTCAAACTCAACGAGACAGTGGCCGCCCAACCGATCGCGATCGCTCGCCCCCTTGTCGGTTGAATGACAGTGACCACTGCACCTATGATCACAATATCTGCCACTTTTTCGTAAGCAGAAGGATAGGGAAACTCGATGTGACGAATAATAGCCAGTAACAAACCAATAACCAGGCCAAGACTGACAATTTCTCTCAGGCGTTTTAGGGATATAGGGGCCCATTTGGGAAAGGTAATCAGGTGTCTTCGCCTGAAAGTTGCAGTTACTTTGGTTTTATCGATTATCCTGCCTCCTAATCCCTCGCATTGTTGGATAAATCGAGATACAAGTTGAATAAATTGATAAAACTGTAGTGATTCTTGAACATCATACCGGTCAATCTCTCCACTTGTTCGGAGATGATCAAGTTTACCCCCAATATTCGCTAAATCTTCTTCTAATTCTGTCAGGTAAGGGGTAGCTAAGATTTTTTTGCCGTTACTCAGATCCCTCAAGCTATCAAAGCTGTCGGTAAGATGAGTCGCCAATTGGTGAAATTCCGCCCTGAACTGACCCACTAAATTTTGTTCATGCTTTTCGCCCTTAAAAGCCATCAGATCAGCTAATTGTCGAGTCAATTGGTTCTGAATTGCCAAGATTTCACTCCAATTTTCTGCCACCAATATCTCACTACCGAATTCATGGGTTGCTTTTGTGAGTGTTGAAAGGCTAGTTTGTGTTGATTTTTTAATCTGATTGAGTAAGTTAAGCTCGTTCTGCTCAATAGAAAGAGAATAATCCCGCTCCTCGACCTCAGTTTTTAGGTAGCGATCGAGGATTTTTTGGAACAAGCGCGGTATATCTTGAAGGATTCCCATCAAGTTCCGGTTGAGATCGGATCGAGTATTCTGGGGCCAAAATAGTAAGGCCACAGCAATTCCCACAGCGATTCCGATCCAGTTATCGATCAGGCGCGATCGCAAATAGAGCCAGATATCTTGTTGTGCTGATGTTCCTACCACTCTCATGGCAATTAAAGCGCCCAGTAGTGTGGCTTGGGAATAAGCGGCTTGCCATCGGTAAGTTTCACAGATCAGGGCGGCTAAAATGTAGGTGAGAGAGGGAATGACAAAAAAACTTGAGCCTTGGATTCCGTAGGCGTTCACCAGGATAGCGGCAATGATTCCCCCCAAAGCACTTCCCCCCAAACGCCCCAAACCTGCCGCAATCGCACCTCCCATCGATGGCTCAATCAGTACAGAGACATACCCAAAGACGGGATAGACAAAGTTGTCTAATACATTTCCTCGGTGCCAAAAGAAACTCGTTAAGAGAGCAGCACCCAGGGAAAATTTCAATCCCTGTCTGATCATTAGCCCGTTTTTACTGTCCAAGGTATCTCTATATCCTTTTTCGACTACTCATTGTTACCCATTAATCGCTCGCTCAATCCCATATAAAATTAGTGCCAAAAACGTCACCAACCAAAACCAAAGCTGAGGAGGCTCACTATGGATCAGGATTACTAAGACAAACGCTGCGGCGATAATCCACCACTTAAACCACCAAGTCCACCATTGAGAACGTCTTTTCGGATTTTCCATATTAGGTTTAACCGTTTATTCCAGTCGTTGTTTCTTTCAGCTATTTATGAGCAATCGCATTTTGTGGTTAACGGTCGTACACCCCTGTAATCCAGCGAAAAGCAGGGGTTATATAACTCACCAAAGAACGCTCTTCTACCACGGCATGGACATCTGCGGTAGTCCCGTTGGTAATTGTTTGGGGCGCTCCCTTGGCTTGAGTCCAGTAAAAACCACTCGGTGTATTGCGATCAACCTTCAGGGCTAAAGTGGCTTTGATAACACTTGCATTGACGGGTATAGGCTTATCGCGATCGTCTTCATCTCTACCCAGAAACAGCTTGCTGGCGAGTTCATGACTTCCGACTATATTTGCCAGTTCTGCCACAGTTACCGGCTGCTGATCGACGGAAACGACCTTAGCGACGATACCCCCATAGCGTTCGCGATCATGGAGATCGGGAACGACTTCTACTTCCTTGCCCGGTTCTAATCGTTTGGCATCACCACTCTTAAACAATGCCACCACGTTGGTCTTGGCCTTTAGATTGGAGACTTCTAACGTACCTATGCGCCCCCCCGGAGCCAGAACTTCCCCCGGATTAACAGATAAGTCTAAAATCTGGCCGTTGTACAGACTCACTACATTTTTGTTGGCTTGAATAGTGGTTCTTAACGTATTAATCTCTCGTTGCTGGTCAGCGATCGCATTGTAACGAAGAATATCACTGGCTGTATCTTGCAGGTCTATTTGCCGTTTTTCTGTGTTTAGTATATTATTCTGTGCCGTCAATGCGTTCATCTGCGCTCGCAGGCTTTCATCAACCCCCTTCAGGCGATCGAGTTCTATTTGGACGCGATTGATACTATTAGAAGCCTCTAGATTATTGAACTGAAATAAATAGGAGGGAAAATCTAGCTTGGCGACAGCCCCCTCTTCGATAAGTTTATCGTAGGCGGCTAGTCTTTCATCCGTTGAGTTCTGGAAATTTTTAAGATATCGAGCATGGGAGAGATAGGCTTCTCGCTGTTTTTGATTACTGGATAATTGAACTTGAAGTGCTTTAATCTGAAGCTGATTCGCCTTTTGCTGGCGATCTATTGAGGCTGCATTCAATTGGCGACGACTCACTTCAATAGAGTCAACTCTTTTATCCTGCTGCTTGAGATCTGCTAGTCTATCCTTTTTATCTTTTAATTCTGTTTCTAATTCAGGAAACTCTAAAGTTGCCAGTAATTGACCTTTTTTGACAGAATCTCCCGGTTGAATCAGGAGGGTTAACACCCGCCCACCTTGACGGGGTTCGATATTAACAATAGAACGAGGAATCAAAATGACCGCTCGTCCTTGAACAGGAGTCGGAATCTTGCCAACTATCGCCCAATAACTCAATCCTCCGAGCAAAAGACCCACCGGCATTAAGCGCAGGATTATCTCCCCCAATCTTCCTGTTGGCTCCGAATATTTAAACGTTTTTTCCGAATCAATTTTAGGATCAATTCCCGTTTTTATTTGATTATTATCCTGATGTTCTATCCTAGCCTGCGTTGTTTTCTTCGCACCCATATCTGGCTGCTGATGATTCTGATCAGACATAGATTCGGCTTGATTTTTTGCCATTGTACTGAAATGAGTAAAAACCACTTAATTTGTAACATGATAAACATTCAGAGGATATTACTTTATACTAGAAAAATCCTCTGAAAAAATCGCTCAAGCTATTTTTGACATAAGATAACTAGGCTACCTTGAAAGATTTACCGAAGGCTCAAACCTTTAAAATTTCGTGTAAGAAAGATAATAAAGTAGTACGCTTGACGTGAGCTAAAACAACCTAATAGGCAGCACGTGTTTGAGTCCAACACTCCCACTAGAGAGATAATCTATCGAAGGAGTTTACACCATTCCAGCTTCTAACTTACATAAGGCGTATAGTTTCATTGTAACCGTTCAGGGGGGGGATGTCAAGCCGCCAGTGACATTGACTCTGTGGAAGGACTCTCCTGGGGCAGCAGAGAAGGAGAAGAACTGCCTTTCCTAGAGGCGCAAATCGCTTCGGTCATGAATTAACAGGGCTACCTCCACTGCGCCAATTCCTGGTATCAACCGTTGGTGCTTCTCATCCATGCCTCTTAGATTACCAGATTTCGTCCCTCCCCCTGAACGGTGACAATTTATCAGCGTTTTCTCCCTGTTTGTCGCCGGTGATGCCGTTGATGAACTAGGCGATAGCTAACAAAATAGGTTATCGTAGCAAATACCGTCGCTGATAGTAAACAACCAAAAAACAGGGTCAAAAGAAATTGGCCACCAGAACTAGCTAACTTTTCGGTGAAGCTTTGATTAGTTTGAAAAATGTCGCCCAGATTCGATCGCCCGCTTTGACCAAGAATAAACTCTCCTAATTTATAATTAAACAGGAAAATTGGCAGATCGGTCAAGGGATTGCTGATATAAGTACCTGCAGCAGCTGCGATTTTGTTGGCACGAAATAGGGTGGCTAAAAAGATAGCGACGATGATTTGAAGGCCCATCCACGGGAAAAATCCCGAAAAAACTCCCAAGGCAAAACCCCTGGCAATTTGCCTAGGATGTCCCTGCAATCGCACCAAGCGAACCCACCAGTAGCGACAGGAGCGCGTCAGACGATTAATTAGGCCATTCCCTTTATTTTTCGCTTTTAATGACCGTGAGCGCATATTTTCGGGATAAATGCTGACAAAATTGATACCAACTTCAATTTTAGCAAGGAGTGATTAAGAGATGTTAAATACAGGGGATACGATCGCCGCCATCGCTACGGCGATCGTTCCGGAACAGGGTAGTATCGGTATTGTCCGTTTATCCGGTAGTCAGGCAGTGGCGATCGCTCGTCGGCTTTTCCATACCCCCAACCGTCAAAAATGGGAAAGTCATCGTCTTCTCTACGGTTATATCCGGCATCCCCAAAGTCAAGCAATTATCGATGAAGCTTTGCTGTTGCTCATGTTGGCTCCCCGCTCTTTCACCCGCGAGGATGTGGTGGAATTTCACTGTCATGGCGGCATTATGCCCGTACAACAGGTGTTACAGTTATGTCTAGAAAATGGGGCGCGTTTGGCCCAAGCGGGGGAATTTAGCCTGCGTGCCTTTCTTAACGGCAGAATTGACCTAACTCAAGCCGAAAGCGTCGTCGATCTCGTGGGGGCGCGTTCTCCCCAAGCGGCACAATTTGCCCTCGCTGGGTTGCAGGGAAAACTCGCGCAACCGATCCGGCATTTGCGTGCCACCTGTCTCGATATTTTGGCTGAAATTGAGGCCCGTATTGACTTTGAAGAGGATTTACCGCCCTTGGATCACGAGGCGGTTCTCCATAGCATAGAACAGGTTTTTTGTCAAGTAAATTTAATTTTAGCCACCGCCGAGCGCGGGGAATTGCTGCGTAGTGGTCTGAAAGTGGCGATCGTGGGGCGGCCGAATGTGGGTAAATCCAGTTTGTTAAATGCTTGGAGTCGGAGCGATCGAGCGATTGTCACCGATTTACCCGGCACTACCCGCGATATCGTCGAATCTCAGCTAGTTGTGGCGGGAATACCCGTACAAGTCCTCGATACGGCAGGAATTCGCTCGGCCAGCGATCGAGTCGAACAAATTGGGGTGGAACGTTCCCGTCAAACGGCCCAGTCTGCTGATTTAGTTCTCTTAACCGTCTCCGCAGAGTCAGGATGGACCGAGGAGGACGAGGAAATTTATCGCTCTGTCAGCGATCGCCGATTAATTTTAGTGATTAATAAAATTGATTTAGCTCATCCCGAAACGGTAATTTATCCAGCAGAAATTGAGCGAGTTGTCAAGCTATCCGCCGCCCAAAATCAGGGTATTGAAGACTTAGAAAAAACTATTATTAATGCTGTCCAAAATCAAGAAATACAGGCGGCTAATTTGGATTTAGCCATTAATCAACGACAGGCGGCCGCTTTAACTAGGGCGAAAATTGCTTTGCAACAGGTCAAAAAAACAATTGACCAAGATTTGCCTTTTGATTTTTGGTCGATCGATCTGCGTACTGCCATTCAAGCTTTAGGAGAAATTACCGGCGAAGAAGTAACTGAATCGGTACTTGATCGCATTTTTAGCCGTTTTTGTATTGGCAAGTAAGCAATTAGAAAATCTGGTCAACCAGAAACAAGGTTTTATCTTTTTGTGTTGGTTTAACTGTAGTCTTGTTGAGGATTAGAGAACTCAGATATTACTTGAAAAAAATACTTTCCAAGCGGCCGTAATAATGGCACTTCCCAAAAGGATAATCAATGTCCAGACCTGATTTTTTTGGGTTCCCTCTACCGATATTAGCCGATTGTCGATGCCTTCGATTTTCTCGTCTAACACTTTAATATCCCCTTTGAGATCGGTTAATCCTATTTCTAGTTTGGTTAACCGATCTTCTACCTTGTCAAATCTTTCGTTAACACGCTTCTCAAGCGAGTCAATCTTCCCCTCAATCCTTGTGAGGACAGCTTCTAGGGAATAAGTAACAGTTTCGTTAGACATTTAGTAAACTCCTATACTGCATCTGGTTGGATATAATTTTATCTTAAGTCTAGGCTTTAAGAAAATTTTCTTTCAGGAGCGGTTAACTGTAGTTTTGTTGAGAATTAGAGAACTCAGATATTACTTGAAAAAAATACTTTCCAAGCGGCCGTAATAATGGCACTCCCTAAAAGGATAATCAATGTCCAGACCTGATTTTTTTGGGTTCCTTCCACTGATTTTAGCCGATTGTCGATGCCTTCGATTTTCTCGTCTAACACTTTAATATCGCCTTTGATATCTGCTTGTCCTATCTCAAGTTTTGTTAAGCGATTATCTAATCGATCAAACCGTTCATCAATCTTATCGAATTTTTGACTAACTTCCTTGATACTGTCTTTAATTTCTTTGAGGACGACATCGAGGGAATAAGTAACAGTTTCGTTAGACATTTGGTAAACTCCTATACGGCATCTGGTTGGGGATAATTTTATCTTAAGTCTAGGCTTTAAGAAAATTTTCTTTCAGGAGCGGTTAACTGTAGTCTTGTTGAGAATTAGAAAGATCAGATATTACTGGAAAAAAATACTTTCCAAGCGGCCGTAATAATTGCACTTCCCAAAAGGATAATCAATGTCCAGACCTGATTTTTTTGGGTTCCTTCCACTGATTTTAGCCGATTGTCGATGCCTTCGATTTTCTCGTCTAACACTTTAATATCGCCTTTGAGATCGGTTAATCCTATTTCTACTTTGGTCAAGCGCTCATCAATCTTATCGATCTTTCCCTCAATCCTTGTGAGGACAGCTTCTAGGGAATAAGTAACAGTTTCGTTAGACATTGGGTAAACTCCTATACTGCATCTGGTTGGATATAATTTTATCCTAAGTCTAGGCTTAAAAAATTTTCCTTTCAGGAGCGGTTAATCTTTTTGGGTTCGGTTAACTGTAGTCTTGTTGAGGATTAGAGAGATCAGATATTACTGGAAAAAAATACTTTCCAACCGGCCGTAAAAATAGCACTTCCCAAAAGGATAATCAATGTCCAAACCTGATTTTTTTGGGTTCCCTCTACCGATCTTAGCCGATTGTCGATGCTTTCAACCTTTTCGGTTAAAGTGGCTACTCCTATTTCCACTTTGGTTAACCGTTCATCGATTTTGTCGACCTTCCCCTCAATCCTTGTCAGAATAGCTTCTAGGGAATAAGTAACAGTCTCGTTAGACATTTGGTAAACTCCTATACTGCATCCGGTTGGATATAATTTTATCTTAAGTCTAGGCTTTTTGGCATTTCTTACCCCATAGTTAACTTTACTTTTGTCCAACCACTGAGATAGTGTTAGGTGAAAACTTAGATAGTTTCTTGTCACTGATTACCAGTTACTGTTCATTCTCTACGGAAAAACCCTAACTGCCCATTTTTTCGGGAACTTCCTAACATCCCATTCATCTTAAAGCCCAGATTCCACAGGGAAAAAGGGGGAAATCCAGAGAGTTTCAGGCTTCTTTCCTAGCCCTCTCGGTTTTCTTTTGGTATAAATTGGGTTATGTGTGCAAAGGAGTGAGCGAGTGACGTTTAGCATAGAACCAAAAATCATCAATCCGCCCAAAAACCGTCATGATTATCAATTGTCGGAAGTAATTCGCTATCGTGCTTGGGTAGAGATTGATCGCTCGGCCTTACAACAAAACGTGCGAAAAGTCAAGGCCTTATTAGCCCCAAAAACGGAATTAATGGCGGTAATTAAAGCTGATGCTTACGGACACGGGGCAGTTAAGGTGGCTAACAGCGTTTTAGAAGCTGGGGCGCAATCTTTAGCCATCGCGACTATTGGGGAAGGTATCGAACTACGCGAAGCGGGAATTGTTGCCCCAATTATGATTTTAGGGGCAGTCAATACCCCGGAAGAAGTGGCAGTCTTAGCCCATTGGCAATTGCAACCCACCCTGGTGCAAATCGAACAGGTGCAAATTTTTGCCGCCGTTATGAGACGCTTAGAGCAGCGGCTGCCGGTTCATATCAAACTAGATACGGGGATGTCTCGCTTAGGTACACAATGGCACAACGGCACCAAATTCGTCGAACAGGTTTTAGAGGCTCCTAACCTGAAAATTGCCAGTATATACTCGCATTTTGCCACGGCTGACGATCCCAACCCCGAAATCATGCAGTTACAACGGCAAAGATTCCAACAAGCGATCGCCGAGTTAAGCTCAAAAGGTTATCATCCTCCCTGTCTGCATTTAGCCAACTCTGCCGCTACCCTAAGCGATCGATCTCTGCACTACGATCGAGTTAGAGTCGGATTAGCTCTCTACGGTCTTTATCCTGCCGATCATCTCACCGATAAAGTCCCTTTGCAACCCGTCCTACAAGTAAAAGCACGCATTGCCCAAGTCAAAACCATTGCCGCCGGCTCCGGAGTGAGTTATGGTCATCAGTACATAGCGGCAAAAGATACTCGTATTGCTGTGGTCGGTATCGGTTACGCTGATGGAATTCCCCGCAATCTCTCCAATCGTTTAAAAGTATCCCTGAGAGGACGTTTAGTACCCCAAATCGGCGCGATAACCATGGATCAGTTAATGATTGACGTGAGCGAGATTCCAGAGGTAAAAACAGGGGAAATCGTCACCCTTATCGGTAAAGATGGCCCACAGTGCATCACCGCCGACGATTGGGCGCGGGATTTAGGTACAATATCCTGGGAAATTCTCTGCGGGTTTAAGCATCGTTTGCCGCGAATTACTATTAGCAAAGGCTAATTATGGCGGTGATCTTAAAAAATGTCAATTGGCGGCAATTCTCGCTGTTGACTGACTGGTGAGATGTGTAATTAACTTTGCTTAGGTACTTACCGTTGCTGAGTGCGATCGCTAATTGCTAGGCTAGATTACGCGATCAATTCTCCGCCGCTTTAGGTTAAAATAAACAGGGTTAATCGACGGCAACTGATTAGTTTTACCCTAGAGGCAGCGATGACTATAAGCAACGATTTACCCTTACCCCCCGGCAGTTTCGGATTACCCCTATTAGGAGAAACAATCGCTTTTTTGACCGATGGGGATTTTGCCAACAAACGTCATAATAAATATGGTCAACTTTTCCGTACTCATATTTTTGGCAGTCCCACGATTATTTTATCCGGTGCCGAAGCTAACCGGTTTCTCCTCAGCAATGAGAATAAATACTTTGCGGCAACTTGGCCTAAAAGTACCAAAACTCTCCTCGGCAGCGCATCTTTAGCGGTGCATACAGGAGATGTCCACGCTTCCCGTCGTCGCTTAATCTATCAAGCTTTTCAACCCCGGTCCCTGGCAAGTTATATCCCTACAGTAGAAACAATTACCGCTCGCTATTTAGAGCGTTGGCAAACCGCAAAAACCCTGTCATGGTATCCTGAATTAAGAAACTATACCCTCGATATCGCCTGTAAATTATTTGTCGGTCTTGATCATGGTTCTGCTACCAAATTAGGAGAAGCTTTTGATACTTGGTGTGCGGGACTATTTACCCTTCCCATTCCCCTTCCCTGGACAGCTTTTGGCAAAGCATTACGCTGTCGAGAAGAATTACTAGAAGCCATAGAAACTATCATTTTAGAAAGACAAAAAAATGATGACTTAGGCCAGGATGCTCTGGCTATCCTTTTACAAGCTAAAGACGAAAACGGTCAAAGTTTATCCCTAGCGGAATTAAAGGATCAAGTGCTATTATTACTCTTTGCCGGTCATGAAACTTTAACCTCTGCTATCGCCACTTTCTGCCTACAAATGGCACTGCATCCCGATATTTTTCAGCTTGTCTTGGAGGAAATAACTAATTTTGATCTATCCAGTCCTTTAAGCGTCGATACCCTTAAACAGATGACCTATTTAGATCGCGTTTTAAAAGAAGTTTTACGTTTTACTCCACCCGTGGGAGGAGGATTCCGTCGGGTAGTAGAAGACTGTCAATTTAACGGTTATCATTTGCCGAAAGGATGGGTAGTGCAGTATCAAATCACCAATACCCATAAAGATAATAATATTTATTCTCGTCCTGAAACCTTCGATCCCGATCGCTTTTTAGCCGAGGAAAAACCCTACGGATATATCCCTTTTGGTGCGGGATTACGCGAATGTATAGGCAAAGAATTCGCTCGTTTAGAGATGAAAATTTTAGCCGTCCGTTTAGTACAAAAGTACGATTGGCAATTACTCCCCAATCAAGATCTCACCCTCACCTCTATCCCCACTCCTCACCCCCGGGACGGTTTACAAGTTACCTTTAAACCCCGTTAACCGGATAGGATAAAAAAACTTTAAAAATGGTTTAACGTTTTTCTCTGAGCCGTGAAATTTATTCCACGGCCTTTATTATCGGAAATGCTCAGATTTTGAGCCGTCGGTGGAACTCACCCGAACAGAGGTTAATCGGCAGCGGGTAAAGCTTTCGGTAATTCTCCATTTTGCCGATGATTTGGTGTATCGAATTCGAGAACTAAGTAACGAATTAAACGCGCTAGGGATTTTTGTAGTAAACCTTCAGCAATTTTTTGTCCCATCTGTTGGGTTTCCGGTTTAGCGATTAGTTTAGTCATCACTGGCACCATAGCCATGGCATCGAATCCTTTCGTTTCCTGTAAAATACTAAAGATGTTGCGAAGATGCTCGAAAGTCTTAGCATCACCCAACAATTCTGGGGGAGTTTCTTGCACCGCTAAACCCACCTGTTCCCGGAAATTAACCGTGAGATTAAACCAAGTTCGACGACCGAAGTTATCGAGAGCATTGACTAACTCATTCACTAATTTTTCGCGGATAAATATACCCCTATCTGAAAGGAGAAAATCTAACGCTTGTTCGGTGACTTTCTCGAAGTTAAAATCATTAGAATCTTTAGCATTACGCAAGAGATTTTCTAAACGATTCCAGCGAAAAGTACCGTCTTTAAACAATAAATCCCGCAGGGAATCTCGCAACTCCGTGGAAGGATCGGTGAGCAGACGTTTAGCAATGTAAGGATAGGCTTTACTCAGTACCTTAAAATTAGGATCGATGCCAATTGCTATTCCCTCTAAAGTCACCATCGAGCGAATAATCAGGGCATAATAGGCAGGAACTCGAAAGGGAAACTCATACATCATCGCCGACATTTTATCGGTGATACTTTTAAAGTTTAATTCTGCCACACTCGCCCCTAAAGCATTACCGAAAACTTCCGAAAAAGCGGGAACAATTGGCTCTAAATTGGTAGTTGGTGACAGGAAGTCTAACTTAACGTAATCCTTGGCCAAAGACTCAAAATCTCGGTTGACTAAATGCACCACCGCTTCGATTAAACCGTAGCGTTGATAGGGTTCAATATTGCTCATCATGCCGAAATCAAGATAAGCTAATTTACCGTCGGGAGTCGCTAATAAATTACCCGGATGGGGATCCGCATGGAAAAATCCGTGTTCAAGTAATTGACGCAAAGAACACTGCACCCCCACATTAACTAAGTGGGTGGCATCAATACCCTGGGCTTGAATTTCTTTGATATTAGTTAATTTGGTGCCGTCCACCCACTCCATGGTTAAAACCCGTCGCCCAGTATATTTCCAGTAGATTTTGGGGATGTAAATTTCGGCAATGTGACCATAAAGTTGAGCGAATTTTTCGGCGTTTTGTCCTTCGTGAAGATAATTAATTTCTTCAAAAATGCGACTGGCTAATTCGTCGGTAATTGCCACTAAATCGGAGCGAAGTCTTTTAATATTACCTTTCACCCAAGTCGCCAAACTACGCATGATATACACATCTAAAGTTATACAGCGAATCAAATCGGGACGCTGTACTTTAACGGCGACTCTCTCTCCGGTTTTTAATTTACCTTTGTAAACTTGTCCTAGGGAAGCGGCCGCTATGGGATTGGGGGATAATTCTGCATAAATTTCTTCGGGACAATAACCTAATTCTTCTTCGATAAAACGATAGGCAATTTCGTTAGGAAAAGAGGGAATTTGATCCTGGAGAGTGGTTAATTCTTCTAAATATAAAGGTGGTACTAAATCGGGCCGGGTAGAGAGAGCTTGACCGATTTTAATATAGGTGGGTCCCAATTTGGTCAACATTTCCCGCAATTGTACGGCCCGTCTAATTTCATTTTTTGGCGATTTTCCCCGCAGTTTATCCCACCAGATACCGATGACAAAAGATAAAACCGGCAGGGCAATTTCGATTAATCTCCCCAAAACGTCTAGAGGTCGCCGACGGTAATAGTCGTTAATAACTTGGGGATTGTAGCGCCAACTTTCGGCTACGTTGTCATCCATGGGGCCGATATCTTCCCGATGCTCTTCGGGAATATGGACCGGCTGCACTTCAACGGTAATCGCTTCTGGGGTTTGCGTCTCCGGGGAGATCATCTGTTCGGACATAGTTCGGTGACGGGGCAGGGTGATTTGTAAACTATTGTAACAAGTATCGGCTTGCTGCCCGATCTTGTTTCTGTCTCCCTAGTTCTAGGTTCAGGTTGGCCGTCAACTTTCCCAGGATGTTTATCGGTGTTTTTGACGATTTCGAGGCTGATACTGCCCTGATTATCCTGAATGTAGGTGTCAAAAAATAGGGCGGTAATTTGGCTGATTTCTAGGACTTTGTTAAATAAACTAGGGACGGCTGACCGATAACTCAATTCACCGCTAATAATCAGAAGTTAAATTGGCTAAGTTAATCATTATTGTTGCCTCTCAAAGTATTCTACGATAGCTCTCGCTATCGATTCTGCACCATCTTTAGCCAGTTTAACCTTTAATCTGGGCGGTTGGGGAGCTTGCCGTAAAAAGTCCCAATTACCTTGAAAAAATTCTTCACTGCTAATAATTTGATGATAACTATAATCTTGGATCCCAGCCAATAAAATCGCTGATTCGGCGAAACCTTCTCGCATCAGGGAAACAATCGGAACCTCTAATTTTAAAGCCTCGGCAAAGGTACTATATCCTGGTTTGGAAATAATTCGATCGCACAGGGGCATAAAATCCACAGGACGATAGCTCCGATCTGGTTTATCCTGTAGGCGGATTAAATTGGGCAATTCGGGGGCGTTTTTTTCAAAAGTGATAAATTGCCAATCGGGAAAACTGGCGAGGTTATCATAGGGAATTGCTTCTAATCCTAACCCACCAAAACTCAATAAAATAGTTTTTTCTTTAGGGGCATTTAGCTTAAATTCCTGTCGTAATTGTTCTTCACTGTAGCGGGGTGTACCCCCAGTTAAATTTGCTTCTGTAACGTGAGGAAATGCTGTCATTTCTTCCGCTAAAGGCAGTTTAAACAAGCGATCACATTGATTATAACAACCACTAATCCAATCACTAATACTGGCAAATTCTTCACCCCAATCACGATAGATAAAATCCCAGCCAAAGTTACCAATCATCCAACAAGGAAGCCCCGCACTTTTGGCAATTAGTGCCGCTAAAGGCGGTAAATCGGCCACAACTAAACCTACACGATTAGTTTTAATAAAATTAACTTCACTGGCAATAATTGCCCTAGATTGAGCAATTATTTGTTCTAGTTTTTCTTTGGTAGCTAATTTATCCATCGTTAAACTATCCGATTGGATTACCCCCACATCAAACCCCCGGGGTCTTTGAATATATTCTCCGGATATATAGGAATCTAATAACCAGCGCGGGGCAGTGGTGACTAATATCGGCAAAATTTCGGGATTAAGTTCAATAATATTAGCTACTACCGAAGCACTGCGGACGGCATGGCCAAAACCATGATTAGTAACGGCAAAATAAACAACAGGACGAGACATAAATATCAAGTAGGGTGAGAATAATAAGCAAGAAATTTTGTTTTTCAGACTGTAGATAATAATTACCCCTGATTTTAGGGAGGCAAATGAGGCAGTATATAAATACTAGCAAAAGCATAATATTCCGCTCCCGATTGACAAGCTTCTTGCAGTAAAGATAAAGCCTCCGAGTCTCCTTGTTTTGCTAAACGTAATAATGCTAACAATCTTTTAATATATTGACTACGATAGTTAATTAATTCTTTTCGTCCACGCATACCATTGAGATCGAACAAATCTTCAACAATTTGACCACGCCGATCCCGACCATAAACACTGGCCAATTTTGCCATTTCATCCCAAACAAATTCAATATGTGTATTCGGATCGGTTACTCCATCCGTGGGGTCTATTAACAGAGGATTTCCCGTGATATCATCGAGAGGAAAATTTGTGCCTTTGTGATTGGCATCATTACATTTATCACAAGAAAGCAGTAAATTCTCCCAAGTAAAAGTCAGATCAGGATACTGGCTTTTTGGATAAAAATGTTTGATCGCTCCGTAAGTTACCACTGTAATCTTACTTTCACAGTAAGCGCATTTCCCATTAAACATTTGAACTAATGCTTCTTTAACTTGCGGATGACGGTATTTATTTTGTGCTTGGTTAATTTGAGCTTTAGTTGCCTTGTTGTTTGATTTTATTGATTCTAAAGCCTCTAGCCAACGAGCGGCATTTTTAGCTAATACGGGTGGCTCTGATATTCTGGTGACAGGAATCAAGATAAACGCTCCTCTAGTAAGGCATCAATTCGGGATTCTAAACTATTAGGTTGACTGATTTCGCTAAAGGGTTTAACTTCTCGAACAAATAATGACAGTTGTTCATATTCTTGCTTTTCTGCTGCTGCCAGATTTTTATTTTTACGATTTAGTTGGTGGTAACGCTTAATTTTATTTTCTGTATCAGTGGGATAGGTTGATTTCAGACCAAAAGCAGAACTTGTTAAAGTACGATCAACATTAGCCGCTAATTCTAAATAAGGAATTTCTACAATCTCTAATTCACCCGCTACCAGATCGATTCGTAGGGTTAAAGAATTTGGCCCTGCACCGGCAGCGATTAAAGGACTATGAGTAGCGACAAAGAATTGAAGCTGGGGAAAAACTTCCTGTAACCATCCAGCAATTTCCCTTTGCCAAGAAGGATGTAAATGAATATCTAACTCATCGATTAAGACGACTCCAGAAGCCTCTGTGGGGTTATCTAGATTGGGGAAGGATTGTAATAATCGCCAAATTAAATCCCCGGCTAAAGCAATCATACTCCGAAAACCATCGGATAAACTAATGGTTGGAACTTTTTGACCGTTAACTAGAAACTGAATCAAGGCATCGGCAGTTACTTCAGCAATTTCTACATTACCGGGTAACAGTTTAGTAATTGCTTCTTCGCCGATTTTTTTCATTTGTTTGGATTTACTATCTTCAGGATTTTTGGCTATTCGATAATCTAAATACACCATCCATCTCTCAAAAGAACTTAAAGATGTATCCTCATTAAATTGGCTGAAAAAGTTGCTAGAGCGTTGCGGAGGTTCAAGACTAGGAATGATCACTTGACTCACTCGTGTCAAACGACGGAAAGCTCCATAACCGACGGCAAACCAACCATGATTATCGGAGGCAAAAGCATTGGCTCGCAACCAACTTAAAATTTTGCTATTTTCTTCGATTAATGCTGGTTCTGTATAGGTTTGTTTGTCCTTACTGCCTCCTAACTCTAACCTTTCCTTGCCTGTAACAAAATAGGAATAAGCAAAAGTTTTTCGAGTTTTATCCGTACCAAATTTTCCCGCATCCCCATCTTCTTGATGAAGCACTGCGGTTAATTTACCCGGTGTCTTGGGATTACATATCCAACCGGTCGGACGTGGTAATAATTCTTTGGCTGCTTCCGGTCCTGCGAGCAGCAAAGCTAAAGCCTGTAAAATCGTGCTTTTTCCTACTCCATTTTCTCCTAATAAAGTGATCCAATGATAAGGTTTAGCACGCCAATGACGTTGATTATTGGGATTACTAATAAATTTAATCTCTTGATTCTGGAAGCATTTAATGTTTTCGAGTTTTATACTTTCAACCCACATGGACATTCCCCCAGAGAATAACAGCAGTCGATAAAATTCTAGCTTATTTGGCCACATCTAGCCCTTTTTGGCCTTCATCTCTAAATCCAGTCAAAAACCCTCTCTTCGGGGAGAGGGTGAATTAGATTTAGGGATTTTCCTCTAATCCAAAGACGCGATTAAAAGCTTTCAAGACTTTATAACCAGAATCGATCGATTCTAGCGGATCTTTCCGCAAACGGTGACGTAAACAGAGAACAATTACCCGACGGATATCATCTACCGTCACAGTTGTCCGTCCTTCTAAAGCGGCCAGAGCTTTAGCGGCGCGATTGGTAACAATATCGCCGCGCAATCCATCCACGTCCAACTCGGAACAAACCTCGGAAATTTTCACCCGCAGATCATAATCAAGCTCCACAGAAGGCAAAAGATTCTGGGCCTCCACTAGCTTTCTTTGCAGTTCTTCCTGTTCTAAGTTATATTTCTCTAAAAACGAGAGGGGATTGCCATCAAATTCCGCACGCTGTTCCACGATTTTGACCCGTAGAGGCGGTTCTTTGACGGTGTGAATCTCGGCGTGCATTCCGAAGCGATCGAGCAGTTGTGGGCGCAATTCTCCCTCTTCTGGGTTGCCCGATCCCACCAAAACAAACCGGGCCGGGTGACGGATGGAAATTCCTTCCCGTTCCACCGTATTCCAACCACTAGCGGCCGAATCCAATAGCACATCGACGAGGTGATCGTCAAGTAAATTGACTTCATCCACATAGAGAATGCCGCGGTTAGCTTTGGCCAGCAAACCAGGTTCAAAAGCTTTTACCCCTTCTGACAGGGCTTTTTCGATGTCAATCGTGCCACAGACCCGATCCTCCGTCGCACCGAGGGGCAAATCTACCATAGTGACTTTTTTCTTGGCAATGGTCAAGGGGATGGCCTCGTCCACCTTTTGCCGCACCTCATCGCTCATTAAATCGGGATCATTGGGGTCAGAATTAAAGGGATCGTTAGCAACTACGTCAATTTCTGGTAAAAGGTCAGCTAAAGCCCTAATTGTAGTCGATTTTCCCGTACCTCGATCCCCCATAATCATCACCCCGCCAATTTTGGGGTCGATGACGTTGAGCATTAGGGATAATTTCATTTCTTCCTGGCCGACAATAGCGGTGAAGGGAAAAACCACGCGGCGAGTTTTCGGAGGAGCTTGGGGAGTCACGGTCATAAGTGGATTCAAAAGTCAAGAGTTGTTGAGTAAAGAATTATATCTAGTGGGGATTCTAGCCGTCAGCTTTCAGCAAAGCTTTATTATTGTAAGTCTTTTTTCCTGCTTTTTAAGATCCAGCGCCAGAGGGGATGACCCGGCCCTTTAGCCCGAATTTTCTGCACCCTTTGCTCTAAGCGCAGTTTTTCTCTGGGGGAAAGTCCTAAAATAATATTGCGACTTTGCCAGACTAACACTGCTCCTGTAATAGCAACACAAAAGGCTAGACCAATAGAAGGCCAGTAATTGAAAGCTAAAGCATATCTCACGGCTGTCCAAGTAAAATATTGCCGCATTAAAGCTATATCATCCCATAAAACCCATAAACTCGCCGAACCAATCACTAACCAGCAACCCAACACGAATAACCAACGACCCCACACTGTCAGTCGATGTAATCTTTGGACTTGTTGCTGTAGTTCAGAATCGGCCATTTCAGTTATCAGTTATCAGTTATTCAGTGGGGGTGTGGGGTGTGGGGTGTGGGGTGTGGGGTGTGGGGGGATGGGGAGAATAAATAAAAATAATCTCCTGTCTCCTGTCTCCTGTCTCCTGTCTCCTGTCTCCCGTCTCCTGACAGCTAAAAAGCTGATAACTGAATTATCCCTTGACAATTGCCCCAAAATCTGCTAGGACTCGGGCGTGATTTCGCAGTAAACCCAACAGATTTAAACGATTGCGACGGACAGATTCTTTTTCTGCCATCACTAACACACTATTTTCGCCATCAAAAAAGTCAGCCACTAGGGGAGAAATTGCCGTTAAAGCAGTGACGAGACGCTGATAATCTCTTTGCTCTCTTGCGCTGATAGTTTCGGGAATTAGGGCAATTAAAGCGTCATAAAATGCTGATTCGGAGGATTGTTCAAATAACTCCTTATTGATGATTCCCTTGACTTCTAGGGTGGTTGTATCTAAATCTCCTTTTTGTGCCAAACGGGTCGAGCGATTGACGGTTTCATAGATTTTGGCTAACTGACCATCCTGACGAATTTGGGATAAAAAGCGAGCGCGTTCACGGGTATCTAATAAATTTTCCAAAGCGCGAGACTTATACTCTGGATCGTTTTCCCCCAAAACTGCATTAACGAGATCGTAATCTATCCTCAAATCATCAACTAAGAGAGTTTGCAGACGTTGTAAAAAGAAATCTTTAATCAGATTGACTGGGTTGGGTTTATCGGGATGACTGGTGACAAAATCCTGAGCTATTTGCTCAATTAATGCCAAAAGATTGATATTAAAATCGGCTGACCAGATAATACTAATTATTGCATTGGCAGCCCGACGGAGAGCGAAGGGATCAGAGGAACCAGTGGGCAGCATTCCCAGTCCAAAAATACCGACTAAAGTATCTAAGCGATCGGCTATTCCCACCACTTGACCGGTGATTGTTTCCGGGAGTAGATCCCCAGCATTGCGAGGCAGATAATGTTCAAAAATGCCCCGGGCAACTATAGCCGATTCACCACTAATTAAAGCATATTTTTCGGCCATTACTCCCTGTAATTCGGGGAATTCGTAAACCATTTGGGTAACTAAATCCGCTTTACAAAGCATGGCAGTGGACTCTATATCACTGCGACTTTGTTCATCGAGATTTAACTGTTCGACGATCATCTGGGCAATTTCCATAATCCGATCGACTTTATCGCGCATGGTTCCCAATTCTTCTTGGAAAGTGACGGTTTCCAGTTGAGGAAGGAAACTATCTAAGGGTTCATCACAATCGGCAGTATAGAAAAATCTGGCATCGGCTAACCGTGCGCGGATAACCCTTTCATTTCCCGCGGAGATAATCTCAGATTTCTGGGGATCGCCATTGGAAATAGTAATGAAATAGGGGGACAAACCCTGGAGAGTTTTGACCGGGAAATAACGCTGGTGTGTCACCATCACAGTAATAATTACTTCTGAGGGTAATTCCAGAAATTCATCGTCAAATTTGCCGACAATTGCCGTGGGATATTCGACTAAGTTAGTCACTTCTGCTAATAAATCTGCGGGAATTTCTGCCACTCCCTCCAGTGTTTTGGCCAGGGTGGTAATCTGATCGGTAATTATCTGTTGACGCACTTGCGGATCCGCTTCCACAAAAATCGAGCGCAAACTGGTTAAATATGCCTGGGGATGACTAATGGCTAAGGATTGCGGGTGTAGAATGCGATGACCAAACGTTAATCGATCGCTGGTTAAAGTGGTAGAGCCATTAATTAATTCTAGGGGTAAAACTTCCCCATCCACTAAAGTTAATAACCAACGAATTGGCCGGGGAAATCTTAAATCTCCATCTCCCCAACGCATAAAACGTCTTCCTTCCAAACGGGTAATCCATTGGGGAATTAATTCAGTTAAAATCTCGGCTGTTTGACGACCTGGAATCGTTTTTTCAATATAGACAAATTCTCCTTTGTCTGTGGCACGAATGGAGAAAGCAGCGGTGCTAACTCCCTGTTTTCGAGCAAAACCATCACCAGCGGCGGTAATTTGACCATTTTTGTAGGCGGCACTAACTGGCGGTCCTTTTATCTCCTCGCTGCGCGCCTCTTGCTCCCTCGGTAATCCTGTGATTAACACGGCCAAACGGCGCGGGGTTCCGTAAACTTGAATAGCAGTCGCGTCCAGAGATTCCGTCTCTAAACTCTTGCTAACTCTTTCCCGCCATTGTGCGATCGCGCTATCGACAAAATCTGCGGGTAGTTCTTCTGTACCGACTTCCAGTAAAAAATCCATCTGATTGATTGGCCGTGTTTATGCTTCACCGATCATCTAGGCTATCACAGAAGCCGTGTCCTTAGTTTTTGACTGGTGTTGTTCGACTTTTTGGGTTAGGGTGAAAGATGCAGCAAATTGGAATCGGCGACGATGGGAAAGATTAATTTATTAGTCAGTGCCACCTCCCAGGATTGGATAGAACAGGCAATTAATAATTTAGAGATTATTCTGCTCGATCATTCCCATTGTGAGCGAAAAGCGGCAGGAGTGGCCTTAAATCTCATGTTTCGTTATCCTTCCTACGCTTCCCTCGTGCGGAAATTAACAGCGATCGCACAAGAGGAATTAGAACATTTTGAACAGGTAAATCAATGGTTAGATAAATGGGGAATCCCCCTTGCTCCCTTGAATTCTCCCCCTTATGGTGCTAAATTAAAGGCGCAGATTCGTCACCAAGAACCTGATCGCCTTTTGGATTCTCTGTTAATATCAGCTTTAATCGAGGCGCGTTCCCACGAAAGATTGGGTTTATTGGCAGAATATTGTCCCGATCCTCAATTAGCTCAATTTTATCGCGGTTTAATGGCTTCCGAAGCCCGTCATTATGGTATTTATTGGCTATTAGCAGCGGATTATTTTGAACGGACGGTGATCGAGCAACGCTTAGAAACCCTAGCGGCGATCGAAAGTGAGATTCTCACTACTCTGCACCCAGAACCTCGTATTCATAGTTGATTGCACTAATAGAGACAATGGCTGCAGCTCACATTTGCAGAAATACGGACAATTAGCAATTATCAGTGACTCTTAAATTATTACAAATATATCAGCAGCTGCCTGTAAGCATCCCACCAAAAAACTAATGCGCGAGGGGTTTGGGGACGGCGCTTGCGTCCCCAACGGGGGGTTTGGGGGGTAGAACCCCCCAAAAGCTTGGATTGAGTGATCAAATCGGAAGTAATGACCAATTTTAGAAGATAGTTTCCCCGTAAAAATCCCAACTCAGTAGATTTACAAAAATCAGATGCACCCAAGGACAAACCCTATCTAAATTACTCGTTCAACTCAATTTCTCTCTTAGAAAAGGGTAAATCTTGATTAATTGCCTCAATTTCTTCCTGTTCCATTTGATTAATTTCTTGGATATAATTGCGGAGAATTTGAGTCATTTTGCCATGATAGAAACGGTGTAAACTGTGATTAGCAGTAGCGGGAAACCCCCGTCTTTTTTTATGTTGTCCTCCCGCACCGGGGTCAAACATGGTAATACCTTGACTAATTGCCCAATCGATCGGTTGATAGTAACAAGCTTCAAAATGTAAACAGTCGTACTCTTGAAAACTGCCCCAGTAACGACCATAAAGATTAGTATCTTTGCGAATACAAAAAGATAAACCCACCGGTTTAGTATCCTTTTCATTCTGGTAGGCAGTAATCAAAACCACTCGCTGACGATAATTCGGATATAATTGTTCAAAAAATTTCTGTGTCAGATATTTACTTCCCCAGTAAAATTTATCACAGGTACTGCTATAAAACCGATAAATTAACGGGAACAAATGATGGGGAATTTCTTCGGCAGCCAGAGTTTTAATAATTAACCCCGCATTAGTCACCGCTTTCCGTTCCCGTTTAATGTTGCGGCGTTGATTAGCATTAAAAACCGTCAGATAATCTTCAAAACTTTGAAAACCTTTGTTATTCCAAATATAACTATGGTGTAACCAGGGAGTAAAGCCAAAATTTTCCATTAAAATTCGCCATTGGGGATCCACAAAAAGAAAATGACAACCCGACAGATTATTTTGGTCACAAAAATGATCGATTGCCGCTATCATTAAAGCAGTAATCTCCAGTTCATTTTCCCCCGGAGCAATTAAAAAACGATAACCCACCGCAGGAGTAAAAGGTGTCATTCCTAACAGTTTCGGATAGTATCTAATCCCCAAACGATGGGAAAGATCGGCCCATTGATGGTCAAAGACAAATTCACCGTAACTATGACTTTTAATATACAAAGGAGCGGCGGCAATTAACTCAGCACCGCGCCAAACGGTTAGATGAGTAGGTTGCCACCCTGTGCGTCCCGTGGCGCTGCCAGAAGTTTCGATATTATGTAACCATTGCCACTCTAGAAAGGGAGTAGTTAGGGGTTGAGCGAGAGCATCCCATTTTTGTTGGGGAATCTCACTCATTTTATCAATCCAAACGACAGAATATTGGGGTTTAAGCTGTTCTACCATGGGACAAGATAAGTCAACCTTTTTATTTAAGGTAATCTAGTTTTGAGATTTGTGGGAATCTCGTTCAAGGGAATAATGTAAAAAAATTTCTTCTTCCAAGGTTTCCACGCTCAAAAGTCGTAATTTTCTGGCAGAATCAGCCATAAATCCAGGGCCTCCCAGGGGAGTTGCCGCTTTATTGCCTCCTAACAGCAACGGACAAATAGTTAGATAGATTTCATCGATTAAATCTTCAGCTAAAAGAGAAGCAATTAATTCACCTCCTCCCAGAATCGCCAGCTTTTTGATACCTAGTGCGGTAAATTGACTAAAAATAGCCTTCCAATCACCGCAGACTAAGACAAGCTCAAATAAACCCCGATTTTCCCATGCTGCCACTTTTTCCGCTGCCGTGATTAACCAGCGTGGGAAAGGCTGCTGAAAAAATTTCATCCGGGGATCAAGCTGGCCTGAATGAGAACAAACGATCTGTATCGGCTGGGGAGATAATCCCCGTTGTTGACGGTATGCGAGAAAATCGGCATGACGGATAGGAAGACTGGTGTGATAAGCGCGCAGGGTGTTGGCACCGAATAAAGCGGCATCCATACAGGATAAATGTTGTTCTAGACGCATTTTATCGGTAGCAGAGGCAAATCTGGCCGCTGACTGGTAGGCGTCGGCAATTTTACCATCGGCACTCATGGCTAAAATAACGGTGGTGTGAGGACAATTCATGGCAAATGATCAGGGATATCACCTGGTTCGATTGGTGAATAGGCTAGTATAGTCTAGAGTTTGATAGCCAGAATCAAACCAATTTCTGCCTATGCCTATCGGTCAATCCTCCTTTCGTCGTATTCTGCTCTCTCGCTTACTCTTGGTCAGTGTACCTGTACTACTAATGGGAGTTTATGTCACCTATCGTAAGGCGCGATCGGCTTTTTTGGAAACGGCCCGTCAAAATCTCACCGAAAGTGCCATCAGAAAAGCAGACAATATTGATCAATCAATTCAATTTTTGCAGGCCAATCTTATCACTGCGGGCGAAAGTCTGGTTTTAAAACAGGGAACCTTAGCCGAAAAAGAAGCTTTTTTACAACAATTCACGGTGCGGCTTCCTAATCAGATTAACTGTGTGGAATTAATTGATATTAAGACCAAGGAACCTTTATTAAATCGAGCCTGTGAACCAGAAATTATCAAAGTTTTGCCCCTGGAAAGATGGACAGAAAAACGGACTAGCTCTGCTGGGAATATCGAGAATGTTTTAGTTAGAAGTTTACCTCGACAACTTTTAACAAAATCTCCCCATAATAATCGTCAATTAGAATTAGTTTTTGCCGTTCCCATCTACGATAATCAAGGACAATTACAATCTAGTCTGATTCTGCAAACTTCTCTACTTTACCGTGAGAAGGTTTTACCCGGTTCTTTATCGGGTTATCCCGTGGTTATTTCTGAAAATGGCATTATTCTCGCTCATCCCTATTTTGATCGCATTGGTAGCCATATCAGTGAAGAAGCTGATGCTGAACGCCTCAATCTAATCATCATTAATGCTGTTAGAGGTCAACAGAGATTTCTCCATTTATTTTCTTTCGAGAAATATGGCAAAGAGTTAGTCGCAGGTTATAGTTCCCTCCCCAGTCCAGTTACGGGAGAATCATCCCAAAAATGGATAGTTTTAGCCATTAGTCCCCTCTCCCAAGCTCTGGCTCCTCTGCAACAAATTTGGGAGGCAATTTTTTATCTGACTTCTGGTTTATTATTAGCTTATTTAGTAGCTATTGTACTGATCACAAGGGATTTAGCTAGACCTTTAGAAAAACTGCGAGATTATGCCTTAAATATTCAGAAAATTCCTTCACCAAATATTACACCACAGAACTTTAATATTCGAGAAATTAATCAGTTAGCCTCGGCCTTAGAGGAAATGCTCGAACGTTTACGCCTTTGGGGAGAGGAAATAGTTAAGAGTTGGCAAGAAGCAGAAAATGCTAATCAATTAAAAAACCAATTTTTGGCGAATACTTCTCACGAATTACGCACCCCTCTTAATGGTATTATTGGCTCAATTCGTTGCGTTATGGATGGATTTTGTAATAGCGAGGAGGAGGAAAAAGAATATCTGCAACAAGCGGATAATGCAGCCGTACATCTTTTAGGAATTATTGATGATATTCTCAGTATTGCTAAAATAGAAGCGGGCAAACTTTCCGTTAATCCTGAACCAGTAGATTTACACCAAATTATCAATGAAGTTATTAATTTACAAACAGCATCGCTGCAACTTAAGTGCTTAAAATTAAATTTACTTTTCTGTCCAGAAAATCCGATAGTCTATGCTGATTCCACTAAATTAAAACAGGTAATTTTGAATGTTATTTCTAACTCAATTAAATTTACTGATAGAGGCACAATTTCTTTAATAACGCACTTAGAACATACACAGGCTATTATGACTATAATCGATACAGGAATCGGTATAGATCCCCGGCAGCAATCAAAATTATTTCGCCCTTTTGTGATGATTGATGGTTCCACAACCAGAAAATTTAGCGGTACGGGTTTAGGATTAGCTATTTCTAAGAATTTTATGAAAATGATGGGGGGAGATATTACTATCTCTAGTCAAGGTCAAGGTTTAGGAACAACTGTAGAAATTATTCTTCCTCTAGTGGGGGAAAGAAAGCTTGATTCTACCCTGGAGGAAAACTCATCTTTGCCGATTCTTCCCTCTCTTAAAAGCTAAAATATCTCTATTTAATTTCTGTAATTTATGAGGAATTTAGTTTATAATTCCTCTAAACTCTCTACAGGCAAATTAACCACCTGATAAGCACCAAAAACCTCGATCGCATCGGTATAATTGGTTAATTCTTCTAAAGTTGCCCCGATTAAATGCTGTTGATCTGGATTAATTTCTAGATCAATAAAAAATATGTATTCCCCTAAAGATCGTTTAGTTGGTCGCGATTCGATCCGAGATAAATTAAGCTGACGTTTGGCAAAAACTTCTAAAGGTTTCACTAAAGCACCGGGTTGATCTAAAACTTGAAAAGCGAGGGACATTCGCTCACCTTGGGGATGGGAAGTTAAAGCCATTACCCAAAAACGGGTACAATTATCGGGATAATCATTAATTGGTTGTATTAATATTGGTACATTATAGAGTTTGGCAGCCCGGGGAGAAGCAATTGCGGCCGAATTAGCCTCTCGATCGAGAATTTGAATCGCTTCTGTGGTAGAATTGGTGGGAATAATTGGCACGGTAGGTAAATTATTTTCTAGCCATTTTTGACATTGGGCTAAAGCTTGGGGATGGGAATAAACGGTTTTAATTTCTGTTAGCGATTGCCTAGTAGATAGAAGTGCATGGGAAATCGGTAAAACTAATTCTTGTTGAATCTGTAACCCGGGTAATTGCCATAAAGCATCAAGAGTCATTACCACACTTCCTTCGGTGGAATTTTCCACTGGGACCACTGCTAAATCGGCCTGATTTTGGACAATTGATCGCAAGGCCAAGGCAATGCTAGGATAGGGTATTAATTGACGAGGCTGGGGTGGTAAACTATTAGCATAGGCTAAAGCGGCTGTTTCTGAATAGGTTCCCACCGGCCCCAGATAAGCGATCTTTACAGTCATTTAGATTATCCCCGCAAGCAATTTTTTCTAGCTATTACAGCCTTTCTCGTCAACATCAAGTATAACCTAATTTGGTATTGACTCCTATCTCCTATCTGCTGAATTCTGCTATAATCATGTCAAGTCAGCTTCACTTTGTTTGATGGTCAATTGACTGATTTTTTGGCGAGTTTCCTCGATGGTTAACCCTTGGGCTAAATCCCCCAATTCTTTGAGAAGATCATTAGTTAGGGAGAGAGATATTTGGCTATCCTGGCCCGATAAATAGACAACTTTGGCTAATTCGGCCAGTTTAACTTTTTTGCTGGTGCGATTTTGATAACTGACCGAAAAACCGTTAATCTCCGCAGCCTCTTGCTGGATAATTGCCGACTTTAAACGTTCCTTGAGATGTTCCATCTCTGTATCTAAAATCTTCCATTGCTGGTAAATTTCCCAATAACGATTAGTTAATCTTTCGAGATTCTCACCCGCGGGATCGGGAGTAATTAAATGGGAAAGCTGCAAAAGACGATGATGGATTTGGGCCGTATATACGGGGTCTTTTTGTGCATATTCTAGCTGGGCCGCGGTTAAAGGTCTTTTGCCCCAATTACCCCCCTGTTCACTTTTATCGATAGCGGGAAAATGACAAAGACATTCGGCCACGGTTTTCAGTTGATAATTGGGTAAAGGAGCAATATAGTAGGGAACCTGTTTAGCTAACTCTAGGGTACAGGTAATTTTTTTAACTTTGGTTTTACCGCCCAAAAATTTACAATCATAACTAGCATTGTGAAAAACCTTTTCTATCCGGTCAACCAGCATGATTTTAGTGATAAAATAGTTAGTAAGATCGGGTCGATCGAGAACATCCAAAATTGTCACCCGCTCCCCCGTTAAGTCCGTGGAATCAGCCAGAATTTGAATCAGAGACAAACGGGGAGTCTTGCTATTGTAATCGGCTACTTCCGTATCTAACCAAAGAATGGGAAAATGGCAAAAGTGATCGATCGCATTCCTAATAGCGTCGGATTCCGTTAAATAAGGCATGGTTGCAGAGGCTGAAAAATGTATCAAAAAATCTTGATAGCAGTAGATTTGTCGGAGATGGGGGAGAGTGTTTTTAAGGAGGCTGTATCCTTAGCCAGTAAGTACGAAGCTAACCTCCTACTACTGCACGTCCTTTCCCCTGAAGAAGATTATAGCCCTTTACCGATTCCACCCAATTTAGCCGATATTTACCCCGCCCAGGGGAATGATCTCACTCTCGATTTTTGGCGGCAACAATGGGAAGAATTCGAGCAGAAAGGGGTGGCAATGTTGCAAAAAAGAGCTAATCAGGCGGGAGAAATGGGTGTCAAGGGAGAATACCGGCAAATTTATGGTCATGCCGCCAAAACTATCTGTAAAGTGGCGCGAGAGGAAAATATTGATTTAATTGTCATCGGTCGGCGTGGGCGATCGGGTCTAGGAGAGTTATTCTTAGGTAGTGTGAGTAATTATGTTCTCCATCATGCCCCCTGTTCCGTCTTAATTGTTCAACATCATCAAGACTAAAAATTCCCGTTAGCTATTCCCCCCTAAAATCCCCAAACGATTAAAAGGAAAAAAGCGAAAAACCGCCCTACCAATCACGTTATTTTCCGGTAAAAACCCCCAGATATGGGAGTCATTGCTATTATTGCGATTATCTCCCATGACAAATAAATTATTTTCCGGCACAAGCAAAGGCATTAAATTATATTGAGGGGATTCGAGAATATAATCCTCTGCCAAGGGTTGATTATTCAGGTAAATTTTGCCCTCCTTGACAGCAATCACATCTCCGGCGGTGGCAATCACTCTTTTAATAAAAGCTTGGTCCTTTTGATATCCCTGTAATTGTAATTGTGCCGGCGGTTCAAAGACGACGATATCCCCCCGTCGAGGAGGATGGAAATCGTAGGAAAGTTTTTCCACTACTAAGCGATCGCCCTGTTCTAAAGTGGGTAACATAGAATCGGAGGGGATAAAACGAGGTTCGGCCACAAAAGTGCGAATCAGTAGGGCTAAAATTAAAGCTATAGTGATAATTTGCAGATTTTCTCGAATAGAAGCCCAAAAACTCTTGGATTTGTCCTTATTAATTTCTTGCTCTTGCATTATTGCCCGGATGATGGTTGGTGTAACTTAGCTTTCGCTTGCTGCCAGAAAACTGTTAATTCCTCTAGTGTATAGTCATGGAGAGGCTTTTCCGCCACGGATTCCACTAGGGAAAAACGTTGAATAAAACGCAGATTAGTCTCTTGTAAAGCGATACTGGGGTCCAAATCATACCAGCGAGCCAGATTGACAATAGTAAAGAGTAAATCGCCTAATTCTGCCTGTTGATGCTCTTTATCGCCCGATTCTAGGGACTCTTGCCATTCTGCCAACTCTTCGCCGAATTTTTCCCAGACTCCCGCGATATTTTCCCACTCAAAACCGACTCGCGCCGCTTGCCGAGAAATTTTCATCGCCCCCATCAAGGGTGGTAAAGTTTGGGCATAACGGGTTAATTTGCCGCTAATAGTCGAGTCATTTTTTTCCTCAGCTTTGATTTTCTCCCAATTTTGACGCACCTGTTCGGGATTTTCTAGGGATAGCTCCCCGAAAACGTGGGGATGACGACGAATTAATTTATCGGTGATGCCTCTAGCCACTTCTTCTAGGCTAAAATTACCCTCATCACTGGCAATTTGGGCTTGTAAAACCACCTGTAGCAGTAAATCGCCTAATTCCTCGGCAATGGCAGTTTTATCACCGCTTTTAATCGCCGCTACCACCTCATAAGCTTCTTCGATAACGTAGGGAATCAGGGTTTCTGGGGTTTGGGCTAAATCCCAAGGACAGCCGCTTTCTGGATCTCGTAAACGGGCAACAACGCTGATTAAATGGTTTAATGCCGCTAAGATGGCCTTGTAGCGGGGATTGTCGGTTTCTGGAGGGCTAGACATCGATTTTTTCCGGTTTTCTCCCCCAGTATACCGGTTAGTTATCAGTGAGCAGTTATCAGTTATCAGTGATCACTGATCAGATGTGAGTTTTCAATTAACTGATCACTGTTTACCGATCACAGCAAAAAAGCTCTCATCTCCCTATCTTCTAATATTCAGTTACAGCCTTTCTGATAATAGATGAAGTTTAACCTAATTTGAGCGAAGACCGACTCCCCATTATTCAGATAACTGCTTTAGCTCAATAATGATGAAAAAACCCGGTAAAACCGGGTTGCACTAGCTTGGAGTGTGTATAATCAACCGATAAAGCAGTTGAAAACTTAAATAAATCTAAATAGAAAAAAGATAAGCAATTCCACTGTAAGAAAATCAGATTTAATGAACTACTCCGCAAGTTAGGGGACAAGAAGCATAAACAGCTTGATGAGAGGTTTTTACCTCACCGTGTAACCAGTGCAGCCAGCTAACTTCATGGGGATGAACACCTTTTACTGTTAATAAAGCGGCACTAATTAGGATAGCCAAAATATTGATGCCGATAATCATTCCCGCAACTAAAAGCACGGAACTAATCGGTAAAACTGACTGTAAGATAATCGCCGACAATGCTCCCACTGTCATCATTAATACTACTAAAGGAAATCCCACTACTAATAAACAGACAGTGAGGACGAAACTCCAGAGAAGAAAGCTTTTTAGCATTGCTAAAGAAACGTGGCCCCAGTTATTTCTTGCGGTTAATTGCATCTTCCTGACCTCTTACAAACTTGGTGGTCTAACTTTTCTGCACGTCGGCTCAAAGTTGATGAAAACCAGTATAGGGAAAACACCGAAGAAGATGAGCTATTCGCAATATAAATTTACAATCATCGCCGATCATCTATGTTATGTGTATCGAACTATTACGAGAATCGGCGAGAGGTATCGAAAACGTTACAATCGGTTTCTCTTGATCCCCAATGCAGTTTCCTGCTGAAATCCTTGATCCCCGTCCATAATCCTTTCTTCTGTCCCTGTCCTCAGATTTTTCCTCGTCTCGTTGTAACAAATATTTACAATTACCTCTAGAATTCTCAGGAAATAGGTGGACGGGATCGCCAGAGCGCCGAGTTGAGAGTGGGAAGTGGCAAGGGGTTATCTATTCTTGTTTAGATGTAATAACCTCCATCGGTCTGAGTAATTTATCCTCAATGGTAAATCCCTGCCTGACTATTTTTGTGATCGTCTGTTCTGCCAAATCGGGGCGTATTTCTTGCTCCACCACCTGACAAATAGTAAAATCTGGCTGATGATCGGACAGTTCTATTTTCAGCACCTGACGTTTTTCTAGGATACTTAATAATTTTGTCTGTACGCTTTTTAAAGATTTCGGTAATCTTTTCCAGACTCGCTCATCTGGTTCGTGTCGATCTTCTAAAAAATTTAATAACGACTCGAGGGGATCAAACACCTCTAATAGTTCTAAAAAAATTTGTTCTTTTTCCGAGCGATTGTTCTCTCCTTGCTGCCGTAAAGCTTGTTTTAAACTTACCTCCTCTTTGGTTAAATTTATAATTAGGCTTAATAATTTGTTTCTATCTTCTTGGCTAATTTTGTAATTATTCATCCTTATTCCTCCAAAAAATTAATGTCTTTGCGTATCGATGAAACCAGTTCGCCAGCAACTTTTTTAAGTTGTTCTTGATCGTAATTATTAATATCATCCATGGTATTTAAGATTTCTAAAGATGGTAAAGGTTTAGACAATTCCGAAAAAGACATGGTTTTCAAGCGTTGAACCAGAGGGAGATGAGGACGTAAATAATCCGCAACTATCCTATCTTGAGGATTCATTAATATCTTACGCGCTTTAGCGATGCTATCCATCGAATAGCTACGGCGTTTCATAGCCAGACCAAAAGCTTTAGTGATTTCGGCAGTGGAAGCAGCCGGAGAAATTTCTAGAATATCGTAAGGATTACTATCTAAATTATCGTACATTAATCTAACTCCCATTAAATAATATGAAATAGTTTATAGACTTCTCGAAACTCTGGATCGTCGGGGCATAATTCGTCAGCCGATCTAACAAGTTCTATCAGTAATTCTGGGGGTAATTTTTGATAGTTTTCTCTTAAAAGATCGAGACAGAGTTGGGCGGTAAGGTGACGGAGTTTTTGCGATCTCGATCGTTTCGCCTTTTCGATCGCCTCGGAAAATTGATTGCGATCCATCAATCGCCCCACTTCCCTTACGTCTTTTCTAAAAATAATCTCCTCGATCAATTCGTTTAGTATGGCATTATTGTAATCTATCTGTTTTAATTTCTCCAGTTCGCTTAAAGCTTTGGACTCGTCTATCTTTTGCTCATCCAATCTCCCGACTATTTCCAAGGCTTGATCTCGGACGTAATACATTTTCGAGTTAGTAGTTTGTCCTAACTCGTACCAATTTTTATTCATTCTTAATAGATTCTCGAAACCCTCAATCTCCTCCTGTAATTCTAGGTAAAGTCGATCGATCTCCTCAATCGATTCTGGGTGATTTTTAAGGGCTGGTTTCGCCTCTTTTAAAGGATTCTCGGCTTTTTGCCACTGTTTCTGTTGTAGATAATGACAACCTTGATGGAATGATACAAAAGTATTAGCTATCTGTTCGAGATTAGATTGGCAGGTTAGGGGTTTTAAAGCGACCCCGCGAACCCGATCCCCCTGCAAACAGGCAGCCACCGATTCCCCCCAACGGGTATAGAGAGTCGCCCAGAATTGATCGGGCAGTTTAACAGTATTTCTATCGGGGTGAGTCCGATACAACCCGGGTAGGATGGTTAACCCTTCGATATGGATTCCCTCTACAGGATTATCGCGTAATAACCCTAGGGCGACAGTATCGCGACGGTAAAGATCGCGAAGTTGCAGGTAGTAATTGAGGTCTTCTTTGGTTCGATCGATCAGCTCCTCAAGTATTCGGGTTAATTGTGCCTCTAAGTCGCGTATATCACCGTCATCGATAACTTTCCAAATCATATTCCTGATACTGGTGTTGAGATTTAAATTCGCCGTAGCGGATAACCAGACGGGTATTAATTTCTCTAGGGTAGCGGGATTTTCTACCGATCGATAATAAAGGGCGATTGCCAAATTGTGCAATGATTCTAGATTGCGTTTTCTTTCCCATTCCCTCTCGGCGTTGATCAGGATTTTTTCTCGATCCTGAGACATCCAAAGTTGATGGGCTATGCGGGGGGCAATATGATTGCTTAAGTTCTGGCTAACTTGAGGGTCATCGCCGAATTTCTCTAAAAACACCTCGCTTTTCGAGCAGGCCAATTCTAGGTTTTCTTCTGGAATTAGTTCTTGTATTTCCTTCTGTAGAGTTAATTTTTCCCTTTGGCTATATCGGGTGAGCAGCTCTATCTGTTCTTTAATTTCCGGTCGATCGATCTTTTTCCATTCCCGACGTGCTTTCCTCCATTCCTTTAATCTCGCATAACCGTAACCCCGAAAGTAGATCGATTCCCTATCTTCGATTCCCTCTAATTGTTCTATTCCCTCCCGATAGTTCCCCCCTTTAATATTCGTCATGCCTAATCGCCGCTTTATATCGATTAATTCCGGTATCATGAGTAGGGCTTTTCGATATCTATTTATAGCCTTGTTTAGATCGCCTTTTTTTTCGGCAGCCACTCCCTGTTCAAAATAATTGAAGCCGATCGTTATCTGTTCTACTTTAGTTAATAGGTTTTTAACGTCCAGTCGCTGGAAATCTGCTAGGGCTTGATTTATTAATTCTCTCGATTGTTTTAGTTCTCCCTGTCGGGCTAATTCCTGGGCTTTTTTCAGTCTTACTTGACAGATATTTTCTGGCTCTACCTGTAATTGACATTGCTGGATTTCTAAACGGATTCGGTGATGGGAATAAAGAGCCTGTGCGCTTTCCAGTACCCCTAAAGCCTTCTTAAAATATCCCCGATTTCCCAACTCCTTACCCTGTTTAAAAAAATCCAGAAATTTTTTTTCTTTTTTCTAATTCTTGTTCAAGATTTTTCTCTAAAGATCTTAACTTAGGATTATTAATTAATTTGTTAGCCTCTTGGTAAAATTTTAAAGCCTCCGATAACTTTCCTTTCTCGAAAGGGTTTCCCGTATCTTCCGCTTGTAATTTTATCGCCTTAACCGTAGGAAATTGCCGCCGCGGTCGGTTCCGAGAGCAACTCCCGGGCGATGATACCAGCCCGTTTTGCCGCCATCTGAGTGGCATGACGCTGTTTATCGTTAAAATAGGCGGGAATAGTGATCACAGCTTCCTGTATCCGGCTTTTCTGACCGTTAGCCCCTTGATAATTCTGGGCATTAGCTACTACTTTTTTTAAAATCTTGGCCGATATGTCTTCCGGTTCCTATTCCTTGCCCCCTAACCATACCGATAGACTGTCCTCTGTACCCCGGATCGAGCGAGTGACTTTATAGCTTAAACGGGGTATTTCTTCCTGAACGATAGTATCGCTAAAACTTCTACCCATCAAACGCTTGATCGACATGATCACGTTTTCTGGGGTCGCCTTGATCTGTCTGTAGGCTTCCTCTCCCACGAGCAGCCCTTCTCCGGCTAGGGAGACGAGCGATCGGGTTAATTTTCTCTCCGGAGGCGAGTTATCTGCGGCGGTCACTACCTCCACCCCCGCTAATTTAAATGCCGCTACTGAATTTGTCGTACCCAAATCTATCCCGACAATATTACCCATCGGATACCTTCATCTTTTCTAAGATTGCTCTTAATTATACCCATGATTACTCTATTTATTAAAGGAAATACTATCTATCGTTAATAGATTTTATTCTATACATATTAACCAATGCACATATAGTTGATTTTTGGCAAATTCTCGGGATTTTTTACCGCATTTATCAACAAGATCAAGCCGTTTCCTCACTCCATCCTACATAAATAATCATTGCCCCTTGTCTCTTGCCCGACTCCTGATTGGCTTTTCTTTGTCACAGAATTGACATCTGGCCGTTATAGTCCTGACAAATGAGAGTTATATGCTGAAGTTAATCCAGCAAAGGAATAAATCATTTCCCCTAGCCGAGCTTTCCTCAAGCTTCCCACACAAGGTCTAGGGGAAGTTTATTTTTCTGTAGATTTTACCCGTTCTTTGCTCACCACAGGATCAATATAAATCCCCGTCCCCGTGCCTTTACCTCCCATGAGGAAAACCGCTACCCGGCCGGAAAAGAAAATTTTTCTAGAACTTGACAAGCCTTGCCAACACAGGGAAGACAGTCAGGCAGACTGACCTAAACAGGTTTTTGGGGCGAAAATATAGTTTCTTGCCCTTCTGTCCCCCTAAACACGGTCTTAGCTCTGATGGCGAGCATAATCATCCTGAAAACGGACTATATCATCCTCTCCTAAATATTCCCCATTCTGCACTTCAATTAATACCAATTTGATCACCCCGGGGTTTTCCAGACGGTGAGCGGTACACTGTGGCACATAAGTGGACTGATTGGCTCCGAGAATTTCTTCGTTATCTCCACAGGTGACTTTTGCCGTCCCCGAAACGACAATCCAGTGTTCACTGCGATGGTAGTGCATCTGTAAACTGAGACGATGACCCGGATTCACTTCAATCCGCTTGATTTTATAACCGGGACCTTCTTCTAGGGTGGTGAAAGAACCCCAAGGCCTAAATTCTGTTGCTGCCGATTCTACGGTCGAAATAAGCTGAAATGGTGCCACATCTTGGGATGCGATCATTATATTATGTCTCCATTGCTAGGTCTGATCTTAGTCCAAGATAGCAGCAAAAACCCTAGATGGCATCTAAATCAGTGATCAGTAAACAGTAAACAGTGATCAGTAATCAGTTAACTGAAAACTCAAATCTGATCACTGATCACTGATTTAGTCTTCGTCGGTGTTGAGAATACGGGGAACCCGGAAATAATCCCCTTCTGGGGCCGGCGATTCCTGCACTAAGACCTCATGATCGGGATAAAGTCTATTACTATCGGCGCGAGTGATATTTTGAATTTCGATCGCTCGCGTGGTGGGTGGCACATTTTCCGTGTCTAATTCGCTTAACTGCTCGAAATAATCCAGTATCCCGCTTAATTGCAGCGCAAATTGTTCTTCTTCAGCGTTGGTAATCTCTAAACGGGCTAAATGGGCGATTTTTTCAACTGTTGCTCGATCGATCATGGGAGAAAGGGGGAATGATGAATGATGAATTGGGGAGTGGGGGAGTGGAAATTATGAATTATAAATTATGAATTATGAATTGGGGAGAATAAATAAAAATAATCTCCTGACTCCTGACTCCTCAATTTAGAAGAAAACATCAATTTCCGATCGCCCGGTGATTTTCAGCCAGTTTTGGGCTTCAATGTAGTTATTGGGGGCTAATCGGATGGCTTGTTTCCAGTATTCTGCCGCTTTGTCGTAGAGTGCTTCCGCTTCGGCCTGTTGTCCGTCTTCTCTGGCTTTTTCCCCCTGAAAATGGTAAATAACGGCGATATTATTCAAGGCAGAGGGCATTCTGGGATTAAGTTGGATAGCTTCTTCGTAGTATTCCAGAGCCTTTTCATGCTCGCCGTTACTAGCGTGGATAATACCGATATTGTAGAGGATATAACTGCGATCATTAGGATCCTCTTCTAATGTTAACGCCTCATGGTAATTATCGAGGGCTTCGGCGTATTCGCCGTCAGCTTGGGCAGACATCCCATCGCGGTAATAAACAAAGGCTTCCTTGGCTTTTTTATCGGCGGGGAGTATCTTTAAAATGATATCCGCCATGACGGTAAAAGATTTATCAATAAAGTTATCGTTACGTTGAGTGCGTGGCATAGTTAGGACGATTAGGCGATCGAGATGACTATCTACCTTTATAGCACTCGCGAGCAATACTAGGGCTGTTTTTCTAGTTTTTCTCGACCACGGGTTCCATTTAGAGGGTCTTGGCTGGGGGCGAACGTTATTTTCCAGCAAAAAAATTCCCCTAGCAAGGGGCAACTATGGGGCTTACTAATCTTTATCCTTTGCGTCCCGATTGGGAAAATGTCAAATCTGCTAGGGACGAGCGACGTTTCCTTCCAGTGGTGAGACCTTAACGGTTTATTCTCCAGCCGAGAATTTCACTGCCACCCTTGTTGCTCCAACGACCATTGACGCAACTCTACCTAAGATTTAGATTTTTCCCTGTTGGTTGCTGTAAGTGAGTAGATTGCTTGCATGGTGTTATCCCATAACTCAACCTACCGTCCAAAAATTAAATTCTTTTTTTCAAACCAACACCCGCTAAACCCAAGGCTAACAGAGCAAGGGTGGAGGAAGGTTCGGGGATTGATCTGAATTGAATCTCACTGAAGCCGATACGATTGTTTGAACCCGAGCCTCCTTGATTAGTCATATTACTAAATCTAACATTAGTCGCCAAGACTGGGGTAAAACTGAACTGTTGTACGGCCACATTGCCCGAAGACGCACCTTTAGCAAAAGAACTAGGAGCGCCACTCAGAGTAGTCCAAGTCCCTCCTGTGCCTAATCTATATTCAATCTTCACTGCGTTAATTCCCACATCGGCTGCCACAGTACCACCGCCACTGTTCCAGAAACTAAACCCGGCGAGATTATAGATACGATTGAAAGCAAACTCGAAAACACCTGTTGAGGAGGGAAAATTATTAGCTGATCGCCAAGCATTAGTACCAGTCGACGCTTCGTGAGTTCCCGTCAGGCTTGGAGTGCCAAGGGGCAGCCCGGCTCCGTTGGTGGTAAAGAGTAGATTACTACTAGTTGTAGCCCCAACAAGATTTGTTGTAGCAGTGACATTACGAATCAGTCCTGATGCTTGGGCGTTCTGTGGCACACCCAACATTAAGCCGAAAGTGGCAGTGGATAAAACAAGAGGTGTAATAGCGTGTTTCACAGGGAAATCTCCTTAAAGTAAGATTTAGCTAAAGTCAAGTGGGCGCAGGGCATCCTGACATATGCTATTTGTTTTTTTCACCCGTGTCTGTTACTTTTGATACAGTTTTTTGATTTTTTTATGGTAGGGGAATAGGTGGACACGGGGACATCGCCGATATAAGTAGTCGTGCAAAATAAATTTCCTAGTGAAGATAGGCACTCATGCAAGGGGCAAGAGGTGGTTGGATATGTGTAATTAATTTTGCTTAGGTACTTATGCCGATATACTAAGAAAGTCAGAAGCCAGAAATCGGGTGGGGAAGAAATTCTGTCTTCTGCCTTGATAGCGGGCAATCTGCCTACTGATGAGATTCTGGCGTCGTGGTTTTGCTATTGTCCCAATCCGAGAATAAATCATCGTTAAATAGATCATCAAGGGGAAATTCTTCGTCAGAAGGCAGGGATTCTGGATCGCTGACTTCTTCATCATCCCACATACTGAATAAATCCAGTTCTTCTTGGTCACTCGCAACAGAAGCAACATTTTGGCGGTTAGATGCAACTTTAGGGGTTTCTTCAGCAAAAGGCTCGAATAATTCGGGGCTATTGCTGTCAGTAATATCGGCAAATAAGTCATCTAGAGAATTTGGGGCAGCGGCGAATTTTTCCGATTCAGTGGCTAATAAATCAGAGAAACCCGTGTCACTGCCAACGGTTTCTTGACTGTATATCCGCTCGTAATTACCCGATAATTCTTCTAGGCTACCGATCATTCTAGTTTCTTCCTTGTCGCCAAACATCTCCATCTCAGGAGTGAATTCCGCTGCTGACTCTAGATTTTCTTCAGTGATAAAACCATCAAAAGGATTGATTTCACTGGCTAATTCTGGTTCATAAACTGTGGTTTCTAGCAGCGTTTCGGGAGCAAATTCTGGCTCCAATCCTAGGTTTTCTTCGGTGATAAAACCATCAAAAGGATTGATTTTTTCCCCAGGTTGGATTGTTTGGGTGGCGTTTTGTAGTTCTAAGAGTTGGCTTTGATAACCCTGTTCTAGTTGTTGAATTTGCGACTGATAGCCGTTTTCTAATTCTAGAATCTGCGCCTGTTGACTTTGACGCAGGGCTTCTATTTCTGCTTGCTTCCCGTCTATAATCTCTCGAATTTGACTTTGATAGCTTTGGCGCAATTCCTCGATTTTAGTTTCGTATTCCTGTTCAAGTTCCTCAATTTGGGTTTTATCGGCAACTTCCATGACTTGAACTGGATTTGCGCCGGCTGCCTCTTGTAAACGTCTTTGGCTGTCTTCTAACTCTTTTTGCAATTTAGCCACTTCTTCTTTATAGGTGGCTTCGATATTGCCAAACTGTCCTTGGGTGTCTTTTAACTCCGCTTCGGTTTGATCTAAAGCCGCCTCAGTCTCCTTATATTTTTGTCGTGCTTCCCTGATTTCTCCCTGTTGGAGGGCATATAAAGCCCCACCCCCGATCGCACCTCCACCGACAAAACCGATTAAAATATCGAAGATATTCATTATGGGATTCCTCCTCTAGGAAAATTTACTTTATAATATGCCCAATCTCAGAGGATAATTCACAAGGGGCAAATGTGGTCAGTGTTTTCCGCCGCTCTTTATGCTGATTGCTTTTGATTGTGGCAGCAATTATCAAAAAAAGAAAGAAAATATTAAGTTTTTTCTCGGCAAATATGGTGAGGTACAAAGTCTCTGGTTTTAGGGAGTTGGTTGTCGATGCTCGATCCTGTCACACCGCATCGGTGTTTGGCAAGACATTTCACTGAGGCTGCATTTCCCGATAAGCTTGATAAACGCCACGCACGTTGTACCAATTGAGAAAAATGCGGGCAATTTCTAGGGCTAATTGGGGTTTACCTCGATCGATCAACCATTGTAACAGCGGGGAGAGGCTGCGTTCATTCAGGGTTCCCCCCAGGGAAAGTAAACCCCACAACAGTCGATGAATCCAAGTCATTTGAATCATCATCCGCACTTCCCAGGTGGGATGTTTTTGATAAAAAAGCACTCCCATTCGTCCCCGTTGAATTTCCTTATCGATGAGATTGGGAATTTGAGCGAGATTAAAGGGGGGATGCCAATGATAACCGACGGCTTCAGGACATTTAATTAATTTTAGTCCTAATTGCTTCAATCTCACCCCTAATTCCAAGTCTTCCCAACCGTAGAGTTGAAACTGGGTGTCGAATAATCCCGCCGCTAATAACCATTTTTTGGCGATCGCTACGTTGCCCGTGGCAAAATAGGCGGCGGAGAAGTCGGTGATTTTATAGGGTTCACTGGTGGGATGATCGAAGTTACAGGTATTAATGACAGTGCCGTAGGTAAATAAGCGATCGCTGCCGAGACTGGCTGCCCCGGCGGTTAAAGCGTCGGCATGGGCTTGCAGAAAATTTTCTGTCACTACCAGATCGCTATCGATAAAAATAATTGTATCACCACGAGCTTTTTCTACCCCCAGATTCCTAGCGAGCGCCGGTCCGCCGTGATCCTGTGGCCACAGTTGCAGATGGGGTAAATTAGCTTTTTGACTTTCTAGCCAAGCGATCGTCCCATCGGTAGAGCCATCATCGACAACGACTATTTCGTAGTTTTCCACCTTATTATCGGTTAAACGCTGATTTTCTAGGGCGAGTAAACATTTTTTTAAGATTGCTTGGCGATTGTAGGTGGGGATGACAACACTGATCAGCACGGGCATTCGGGGTTCAAGATTACCGTTTTAGCTTATCAAATAACCTGGGTTCCTTGCTTAGACCTCCGGCAAAAATCAACAATCTTTAATTCAGGAGACAGGAGACAGGAGGCAGGAGGCAGGAGACAGGATTCAGGAGACAGGATTCAGGAGATTATTTTTATTTATTCTCCCCATTTCCCTACACCCCACACCCCACACTCTACACCCCACACCCTACACCCCACACCCTACAGTGTCAGGAACTCCGGGAGGAGGATTAGGGTCAACTGGGAACATTGATTTTAAAAAATCGGTGATCATGTTATCCTCTGATTGTGTCGTGTGAGGAAAGGAATCGGCCATGGTAGCTTCTCTATCGTATCAAAATGGGCAGAAAGCTCGATCGCATCCCCTGTTATCCTTAGGGGGTTTGATCGAATTACCGTCATCACCCCTGTTTGGCACGGACGGAATTCGTGGCCAAGTGGGAGAATTATTAACTGCCCCCCTAGCGCTACAAATCGGATTTTGGGCGGGACAGGTATTAAAAAATCAAGCTGGTGTCACCAAACCAGTAATTATCGGTCAAGATTCGCGTAATTCCAGTGATATGTTAGCCAATGCTATCACTGCGGGTTTAACTTGGGCGGGAATAGAAGTCTGGCAACTGGGATTATGTCCCACTCCCTGCGTCGCCTATTTAACCAGAGAAAGCGAAGCGATGGGGGGGATCATGATTTCTGCTAGTCATAATCCTCCTGAAGATAACGGCATTAAATTTTTTGACAGCAGCGGTTTAAAATTATCTGGCACTTTAGCGGCACAGATAGAAGCGGGTTTAAGGGGCAATTTAGAACTAGCAGATAAACCAGAAAATTGGGGAAAAGCGACTTTTTGTCCCGAATTAATCCAAAAATATTATCAAGCTGTGATTGCTTCCGTCGGGACAGATATTAACCTATCGGGATTAAAAATAGTTTTAGATCTAGCTTGGGGGGCAGCCGTTAACCTAGCACCTTTAGTATTCCAAGCCTTGGGGGCGGAAGTTATCTGCTTACACGATCGAGCCGATGGCGATCGCATTAACGTTAATTGTGGTTCTACCCATTTAGAAAGCTTACAGGCGGCGGTGATTAATCAGCAGGCGGATTTAGGGTTTGCCTTCGATGGCGATGCCGATCGGGTCCTGGCCGTGGATAGTCAAGGTAGAGTAGTAGATGGCGATTATATCCTCTATTTTTGGGGTCGTTCCCTCTTAGAAGCCGGACAGCTACCCGATGGGTTATTAGTAGCCACGGTGATGGCTAATTTAGGTTTTGAACGCGCTTGGCAAAAACTGGGGGGTCAATTCTTGCGGACTGCCGTGGGCGATCAGCACGTTCAGGCGCAAATGTGGGCAACTGGAGCCATGCTAGGGGGTGAACAATCCGGTCATATCCTCTGCCATCATTACGGGGTTTCTGGGGATGGAATGCAAACCGCCCTACATTTAGCGGCTTTAGTGCAGAAATCGGCGGTTTCCTTGGCTAACTTAGTCGATCATAGCTTTGTCACCTATCCGCAGATTTTACGCAATGTGCGGGTGGAAGATAGAGAAGTGCGACGTAATTGGCAGCAATGTGAACCTTTGCGGCGAGAAATCCGCCAAGCTGAGACAGCTATGGCAGAAAAAGGCAGAATTTTGGTGCGAGCTTCCGGGACAGAACCCTTAATTCGGGTGATGGTGGAAGCAGAAACCCTAGAATTAGCCAATTTTTGGACAGAAAGGCTAGTGGAAGCGGTGCGAAGCTATCTTTTGTAGTCGATCGAGGGGGACAGGGATTATAATGCCCTTAGCCTAGCCTAGCAAGGGATAATTATGACCGGACTAAGTATCGATCGCCAGAAAAAAAAGCATAAACAGGGCCAAACAAAAGCTGATAGTCCCCCGCTTAACATCAAAGAGAAACTTGCCCTCAAAAAAGAAGAAAGGCAAAAGAAACAAAAGTTAACGGGGTTGATTATTTTTGCCATTTGTGTAGCAATTTTGCTCGGATTACCCCTCAGCTTATTATTTGATGCCAAGATAGGAGCGGCAGTAAGTTTAGCCTTAATTTTAGGAGTTTTCTCCTTTAGCTATCCTCGCACGGCTCTTTGGGCATTTATTATCTATGTCCCCTTCACTGGCACTATTATCTATTGGTTGGGAGGTAATCAAATCCTCCAGCTAAGTAAAGATATCTTTTATCTACCCGCTTTAATCGCCTTGGTTTTAGAATGTCGAAAAAAGCGATTACCGATTATTGTCCCGAAACAATTAGGTACAACCCTATTATTAATCTTTGTTTTCTGTGTAGTCTGTCTATTAGCCGTCAATTTACAGAGACAATTTCTGCCTACTTGCGATTCCGTGGCCGGGATGACTATGTTTAGGGATGGCCGTTTGCGCGGAGTTCCCTGTCGGGAAAGTGAGACTTTTCTGCAAGGACTATTGGGATTTAAAGTTTTGCTAGGTTATGTCCCCTTGATCTTCTGCACTTATTACTTAATTAAAGACAAACCCACCCTGTTATTTTTTGGTCGTCTTTTAGTAACTTTAGTGATTATTTGTTGTGTCCTGGGACTAATGCAATACTGGATGCTGAAAACCGGTCGTTGTGTAGGAACTAGAGGCTATGTGGCCGATGCACTATTCAAAGCCACCTTAGAGGCAAGGTGTTTGGTTGGCGGGGCATTGGCCTATAGTCCGGAAGTGAATATGATCCGTCTCCCAGGAACCTTTGTTTCCCCCTGGCACTGGGCCTGGTTTTTGGTCTCTAGTGCCGTAATTTGTTATGCCAGTGCCTTTAGTGAAATTTCCCAAAAATGGCGACTAGCAGCCCTAGTGGGTTTAACCCTAGTTTTTATCAATGCAGTGGTCTCCGGGCAAAGATTAGCTTTCTTTGCCGTACCGATGATTATTGGTCTGATGACGATTCTTACAGGACAAATCGCTAACTTAAAACGATTTTTGCCGATCATTTTTGCCGCCGCTTTACTTCTAGCTATCGGTTTTTCTTTCCTTAACCCCGATTTTGTCCAACAACGCTACGATAGTGCCATCAGCCGTTGGCGACAGGCTCCCCCCACCGCTTTTCTTCAAGATCAGTTAGATTTTGCTATCCGTAATCAGGGCGGTATTTTAGGTCGTGGACTTGGTGTGGCCACATCTTCTGCTAGGGTTTTCGGTGAAATTTCTTTTGTGGAAACCTATCACAGTAAAGTTTTATTCGAGTTGGGATACATTGGTTTTACCTTGTACATGATATTCATGACCCATCTAGTTTATCTGGCCTTCCGCACCTATCGTTCCCTCAAAGATCCGACTCTGCGAGGTTTTGCCGGTAGTTATTGGGTTTTGCTGCTCTTTGTTGCCTATCTTCCCTATTGGTATGCCCTCGATACGGATCCTGTGGGCGTTTATTACTGGATATTCGCGGGCGTAATTTTTAAATTACCAGTGATCGAAAAACAGGAAAAAGAAGCCAAAATTCTGGCGGGGGAAACCGCCACAAAATCCTCCAAAAAGGGCTTAAATTTTAAACGCAAAGGTGTTTCTTTAGCTTGAAATATGCAATTGGGTGTTAGGGATTTGAGTTATCAGTTATAAGTTATCAGCTGTGAGTTTTCAGTTATCAGATTTGAGTTTTTAAGTGTGCAGTATTAAATAGAAGTTTTCTACTGTCTTTTTACTGATTACTGATTACGGCGTTGTCAAATTGAAAGATGATCCGAATCAGCTTGGAACTCAAATTACTTTGATAGCAAGGATTGCATTGCATCTTTCATATTCTGATCTGACAACGCCGATTACTGATCACTGATTACTGCTATGAATTTTCCCTCGATTTCTGTCATCATACCCACCTATCGACGCGAAGAGCCTCTTAAAGATACCCTCGATGACCTACTCAAACAAGATTATCCCGATTTTGAGGTATTAGTTATCGACCAGACCGCTACCCACAGCCCCGCCATACAATCCTATCTGGAAAATCTGGCTAATCAGCAAAAAATTAGCTGGTATCGGCTGGATTGGGCGAGTTTACCCGGTGCCAGAAATTATGGAGTCCGTCGCGCCCAGGGCGATATCGTTCTTTTTATCGATGATGATGTGCGGCTACCGGATAATTATCTCAAAGCACATGGTGAGAATTTTGTCAAGAACCCTGAGATAGGTGTAGTGGCCGGTCGGGTATTCGATCGCATGAAATTGGGTGACTCCCAAAAAATGGTGACAGATACCAGCAAACCCTACGAAATCGACTTTTTACCCCCCCAAGCGATGGATCCGGGCATTGCTTGGTATTACATCGATCTTGTCCACACCACTAAACCCCAGCAGGTAATCTCAGCCCGGGGCTGTAATATGTCTTTCCGGAAGGATATATTTACGAAATACGGCATTTGGTTCGATGAACGCTTTCGTGGCAGTGCCGTGCGCGAGGAATCGGATTTTTGCTTAAGGTTACGCCAGACTCCCTATCATGTCTGGTACGATCCCACCGCTTATCTGGTTCATTTAGGGGAAGAAACCGGCGGCTGTCATGATATTAGCACTCGTTCTCTGAGTTATCAGACGACTTTTTATCATAATCACTTTCTGATGGCCCTGAAAAATCTCACTCCCGCTCAACAATTGCGACTCTACGCTAAATTATTTGACTGTCACGTTCTTGGCAATCCTCCCTGCAATAAAGGTGGTTCCCCGATTAAAATCCTCTCTAGGGGAATTTTTTATAGTTTAGGTTTTCTTGATGCTCTAAAAACTCAAGTAAAGTCCCTCTGGAATGATGGCCAAATTTATACAAAACTAGATAATCTATGAGAATTTTAGTCGCTAGTCATACCTATATCGTTGATCTCAACTGTGAGAAACTGCGCGCCTTGACAAGATTAAATCCCAGTATTGAAGTTACTATTGTTGTTCCCCAACGTTGGCAACCGGGAGGAGTCCAAAATAAAATCATTGAAAGTCAACCGAAAATAGCCGACAATTTCCGAGTTATTCCTATCTCTAATTTTAGCCAGAATAACCAAGCTTTATTAACTTTTGGCACTGATATAATTTCTTTATTGCAAAAATTTAGACCCGATATTATTCAAGTGGAACAGGGTTCTAAATCTCTCGCTTATGGTCAATTGATTACTCTGAATCGTCTCTTAAATCTCCGGGCTAAAAATGTATTTTTTACCTGGTGGAATCTTCCCTATACTCCTAAATTTCCCATCTCTTGGTTAGAAGCTTATAACCTGAAAAATACCGATGGTTTAATCGCCGGTAATCAGGACGGGGTAGATGTTTTAAAAGAACGGGGTTACAGGGGTAAATACACCGTTTTACCGCAATTAGGCGTGGATGAAGTTCTTTTTTCCCCCAGCAAGCACCCCGATTTAGCCCGATCTTTAGGTATTGAAAACGATGAATTCGTGATTGGTTTTATCGGTCGTTTTGTGGAAGAGAAAGGCATTCTAACGCTGATTAAAGCTGTAGCTAAATTAACAGGTAACTGGAAATTATTACTGTTAGGTCGGGGCATCCTGAAAGATAAAATAATCAGCGAAGCTACAGCCGCAGGAATAAGCGATCGCTTGATGATAGTGGAAAGTGTTCCCCACGATCAAGTAGTTAATTATATTAACCTGATGAACACTTTAGTTTTGCCGTCAGAAACCACCTATCAGGTCAAAACCTTAACGGCCGTCGGTTGGAAAGAACAATTCGGTCATGTCTTAATTGAAGCCATGGCCTGTCGGGTTCCTGTTATTGGTTCTGATTCCGGAGAAATTCCCTTTGTTATTGCTGATACGGGTTTAATTTTTCCCGAAAAAGATGGGGAGGCACTGGCTAAATCGATACAAACTCTCTTAGATAATCCCAGCTTCGCTCAAGAATTAGGCCAGAGGGGTTATCAGAGAGTAATGACCAATTATACTAATAAAGCCCTCGCTCAAAAACAATTGGATTTCTATCAACAATTACTCCCTCGGTGATGGAAGAGCGGTGTGGGGTGTGGGGAGATGGGGAGCAGGAAGAAAAAAGCTGATAACTGACCACTGATAACTGATAACTGATAACTGATAACTGGTTATGAACCATTCTTGGCATCCCCTAGTCTAAACAGACAAGTAGCTAGGGGTGAGGGGAATGATCGAGGTGATAACCGATAAGCAAACAAGTGTGAGCGATCGAGAGTTAATCTTAAAGTGTCAAAGGGGTGATCGGGGTGCTTTTCGTCACCTTTACCGTCTTTATCAACCAAAAATCCGCTCTACTCTCTATCAACTCTGTGGAAGGGAATTCCTAGAGGATTTTGTCCAAGAGGTATTTTTAAGACTGTGGCGCGGGTTGCCGAAATTGCGTTCACCTGAATACTTTTCCACTTGGGTTTATCGGATCACCTGGAATGTAGCGATCGATGGTCGGCGACAATTAGCCAAAAGACAAATGAGGATGGCCAAAAGCACTGATGAGGAAAACTCCCTTGATAGCGAATCCCGTCCCCAAGATAGTCCCGATTTGATGCAATTGCATTATGAGGAGGTGGTCCGACAAGGGTTAGAAATTCTCAGTTTAGAACATCGCGCTGTCCTTGTCCTTCACGATCTAGAGGACTTACCCCAAAAGGAAATCGCCCAAATCTTAGAAATTCCCCTCGGTACGGTGAAATCACGTCTTCATTATGCGCGTAAAACCATGGGTCAATTTTTGCAAAAACAAGGAGTTCTCTAATGTCCCCAGAAGATGACAAAGTCGTTAATTTTCTGCGTCGATATCGTCCATCGCTGCCACCTCGACCGATAGATCAAGAAGAACAGTTAATGCAAATGATTAGGGGAGAAAGGCCGGTAACTTCCCCAAAATTGCTGCCTTTATTGGGGTGGATAACTGGTATTACTGCCTTATCGGTGCTGATTGTTGCTTCCTATCGTTGGTCCGATCCTCATCCACAACTGGGCCAAATTTCCGACGAGGAGTTAGAAGCTTTTTTAGTGGAGAGTTGGAACCATAGCATCGCTCCACCGATGGCTGCTCCTAGCGTTTATAGTTCGCCTTGGATGAGCTTAAACGAGCCTCAACTCACCTATTCTACCTATAATCCTTAATTTCTTTGTCGAGGTCAATTATGTCCCTTTCTACTCTCTCGATTCTCGGCACAACCATGGTTTTAACTCTGGCCGCTAACTTGGCCCCAAGTGCCACTGTGCTATCCTATCCCCAAGATGGTCTATTTATTGCTCAAACTAGCTCTCCCCAGCGTCCTGAAAATCGTCCCCGTGGGATGAATAATTCTAGAGAAGGACTAATTGAACAATTAAACCTTACCGATGAGCAAAAGTCAAAAGTTGCCGCTATTCGTCAGAAATATCAGGAAAAAACCAAACAGTTGCGAGAAACCCTGAGAAGCAACGAACAAGAATTAAATAGTTTATTATCGAATAATGCCTCCGATCGAGATATCCGTTCTAAACATCAGCAAATCTCTCGGAATCGCCAAGAAATCAGTAACCTGCAATTTGAGAGTTTTTTGGAAATTCGTCAAGTGTTAACTCCCGCTCAAAGAACGGAATTTTCCCAGTTAATGCAAGAACGTCGCGCTAATTCCCGCAATCGTGGACGACAATAATTCCCATCAGTGCGGATTAAGATCGAGTTTGATGGCGATACATTAGAAAAACGCAAAGGATGGGCAAGTAACCCATCCTCAACTTATCATTTACTAATAAATTATCGTTTCCAAGTGACTTTTGGTAGGATATGATTCATATCTACCCGATTTTTATACTTGGTGGCGAAGTTCAAGAGGGAATCGAGGAGAGAATCGGAGAGATAGTGAGGTTGTAGGCCTAGATCGAGTAATTTTGTGTTTTTAGCGTTAAAATAATGTTCCTCTAACTCGATGCGCGGGTTGTCAAGATGGTTAATCTCCACATTTAACCCCAATGCGGAACCAGCTTTTTTAACCATCAGTGCCAAGTCACCGACGCTGAATAGTTCTGTAAATTGGTTAAAAACGCGGAATTCCCCCGATTGAGCGGGATTGGCGATCGCTAATTCCAAACAACGCACGGTATCGCGGATATCTAAAAATCCTCGCGTTTGACCACCTTTACCGTACACTGTTAGGGGATGACCGATCGCCGCTTGAATACAAAAACGGTTTAAAGCAGTACCAAAAACCCCATCGTAATCGAGACGGTTAATTAACATCTCATCCATTCCCGTTTCTTCGGTGAGGACTCCATAAACCACCCCTTGATTGAGATCTGTGGCTTTTAAACCCCACATCCGACAGGCAAAATGGATATTATGGCTATCGTGGACTTTGCTGAGATGGTACATACTGCCTGGCTGTTTGGGATAGGGTAAAGTATCCTTACGACCGTTATGTTCGATCGTGATGTAGCCTTCTTCAATATCTATATTCGGTGTGCCATACTCACCCATGGTTCCCAGTTTCACTAGGTGCGCGTCGGGAAATTCCTCTTTCATCGCGTAGAGGATGTTTAAATTGCCAACAACGTTGTTAACTTGGGTTAAAACTGCGTGTTCGCGATCGATCATGGAGAAGGGTGCAGATCTCTGTTCTCCGAAGTGAACAATCGCATCCGGTTGAAACTGTCGCAGGGATTGAATCAAAAAGTCGTAGTTATTGATATCCCCGACAAAAAGATCGAGCGATTTTCCCGTCAGATCTTGCCAGCGTTGAATCCGATGAGATATGGGTGCGATCGGTGTTAAGGTATCGCAGCCTAATTGTAAGTCCCAATAGCGACGAACTAAACTATCAAGTATGCCTACTTCGTAACCTCTATTTGATAGATGGAGTGCCGTTGCCCAACCACAATAGCCGTCTCCGCCAATAACCAAAACTCTCATACAATATCTGTAAAGTTTATATACTCGTCTTTGGTAACTCTAGCAGTTTTGTGTCACGCTTTACCAGTTTAATCCCCGTGAATATAGCGGGGGTGTAGGGTGTGGGGTGTGGGGTGTGGGGTGATGGGGTGTGGGGTGTGGGGTGATGGGGTGATGGGGAAATGGGGTGATGGGGAAATGGGGAGAATCAATAAAGGTAGTCTATTGACAACTGCTCACTGATTACCACTGTCCACTGAAAACTCAAATCTGCTCACTGATAACTGATGACTGATAACTGATAACTGATGATAGTGTTCTAGAAAACTTGACAAGGGAACGGATTATGGGGAAACTCAGCTTGTAATCAGTGGGCTTTGCTGACGAGAAAACAAAAGCCAAAAATCTAGATAAAAGGCAGTTTTTTCGGTAACTCAGGGCCTATCTGCTTTTTTACTTTTTACTTTTTACTTTATTACTTGATCTTATGCGTTGGCAAGCTCGGCAAAAATCTTCCTTTTCTTTGTTTCCCCTATACGGATTTTTGGCATTTATCGTCGTTTGTCTGATTATTTGGGCAATTTCTTTCTATCCTCGTTCTAATGCTCTGGTGGGGGGTGATTCTCTCCCCGCACCCTTTAGGGAGTTTCAACCGGAATGCGCGGATTATGTCCGAGAAAATAGTTCCTTTAAGGATATATCGAGAGTTTTTGATTGTAAAACCTATAAAAACATCTCTGATCGCGTGATTCTACCCCTATCTCTCCAAAAAAACGATATTAGTCTCGATAATTGGCCAAATAACTCGGCAACAGCGCTCGAATTAGCACCCTGGCCGGAAATTCATCTCCGCGCTCAAGGGGCAAAAGTACCGATTTTAATGTATCACGACATTTTACCAGAAAAAGAGGTATTCTTTGACGTTACCCCTGGCGAATTAGAGGCACATTTTCAATTTTTGCAGGAAATCGGGGCAACTCCGATCAGTATCGATTGGTTAATTTCCCATCTGCGGACAGGTATCCCCCTTCCCGATAAACCGGTTTTATTAACTTTTGATGATGGTTATGGGGGACATTACCAGTATGTCTATCCTTTATTGAGAAAATATAACTATCCCGCCGTTTTCTCGATTTATATCAATAAAATGACTCAAAAAACCGGCCGAACCAGTGTCACTTGGCAACAACTCCAGGAAATGGCCGCCGATCCTCTAGTACAAATTGTCTCCCATAGTGTTAGTCATCCCCGGGATTTAAGGTTATTATCCGATGCAGATTTAGAGCAAGAAGTCAAGCAATCGAAACAAATCTTAGAAAAAGAATTGGGTATTCCGATTAATTATTTTACCTATCCGGAAGGGAAGGCGGACGATCGAGTGAAGGAATTCGTCAAAAAAGCGGGTTATCGGGCGGCTTTATCGATGAATGACCTCGATGAGCATTTTGCTGGACAATCTCCCAATTTACTCACGATTGGACGTTTTGGGCAATCGCGCACTAGGGAAGTTGTCCCGCAAGCTTGGGGAGGTGATCCCTTACCCCGTAGGGATGGCGGTTTTAACTTTGCCACCACCATCCAAAAACGGGAAGTGGAATTTTCAACTAATACACTTGTTCTGATTAGTGGCGGGATTCCCAAAACTATCCACGCTGATAGTCGCTATCAAGTGGAGGAAATTATCGCCGGTACAGAAGCGATCGCGGCTGTAGATGGCGGTTTTTTCTCTCTCAAGGAATTGGACTCAAATCAGATGATCGGGCCAGTTTTAAGCCAAAATGGTGGCTTTATCCCGGGATATGAGGGAGAAATCGGCAAGTTAGAGGGTCGTCCTTTAGTAATCATTACTGAGCGATGGGTGCGTTATCTTCCTTTTGATCCTGCCCGTCATAATACCCTAGAAGGAATCGCAGCCGAGGCCGGAGATGATCTCAAGGTGACGGATGCTTTTGTCGCGGCCGCTTGGTTAGTCAAAGATGGACAACCACAATCCCGAGAATCCTTTGGTACACTTTACGGTTTTGATGCCCTGCGTCACCGGGCTTTTTGGGGGATTAATCAGGCAGGACAGCCAGTAATCGGGGTTTCCAGAGACCCGATCGATTCCATGGCTTTGGGAGAATTATTAGTACAGGCAGGTTTTCGGGAGGCGGTGATGTTGGATTCAGGAGCAAGCACCTCCCTCGCTTATCGGGGCCAGTCGCAAGTGCATTATACTCCCCGTCCCGTTCCCCACGTTGTCGCTTTATTTCCCCCCACAGAACCCGATATTGTTCCCATTAGTCATGTGGGGATTCCCTGCGTAATTTTCGCCGATTCCTGTGCTGCGGGGAGTTAGGGGACAAAAAGTTGCTAACCAGAAAACGGCTGAAGCGGCGGTTTGGGTGATTCTAATCATACCCATCTCCTTTTTGATTACTTAAAATTACCCATAAGGAAATTTTGGAAACCTCATGACAGCATTAGATAAATACACAAAAGGCTTGCTTGCGATCGTTCTGACAGTGATTGTCGGAAATGCTATCTACGAATTTATTATCGATGAAATTGTTTGTGCCGGTAGTCGAGAGCTTCAGGAAGGTCACTGTGAATTATAGTCATTTCAGATAAGTCTGATACACTCTAGACCAGTTAAACCCTTATGAACTCTGGCATTGATATTCTCAATCTTAATTGAAATGACTATATAGGGGTTGCTGAATAAATCTAAAAACCTCGTTGGGTAAGATTTTTAGACTTTTGGGAAATAAAAAAGTGCCAGCCATTGGAGGGATCGGGGGGAAAATTCCTGGACTTTTTCCCTGAAAATTAGGTAATTTACCAGATGAAAATGCGTAAAACCCTACACCCCACACCCGACCCCCACGAGAAACTTTTTCAGCAGACCCTATATACAGGAGTTCAGTTATTTTAAACGAAATTAACGGATTGCCCCCAACAAAAACCCAGAAGCGCGCCACAGTTGCTGGTGCGCTTCCCGTACTTAAATAAATGCCATACACTAGCAAACTCATAGATGGTCAAGGATTCCCAGAAAAGAAAGAGCGCCACGATGCCGTAGCGGTCGGCTTCGCCGCGCCATAGGCGACCGCCCCTCCTAAAAGAATTATTAACGTCCAGACCTGATTTTTCTGGGTTCCCTCAACCTTTTCGAGCCTTCTATCCATCCCATCGACTTTCTCAGTCAGTTTAGCTTGTCCCACCTCTAACTTAGTTAGCCGTTCGTCAATTTTGTCGATTTTGTGGCTAACTTCCTTAATACTGTCTTTGATTTCCTTGAGAACAGCTTCTAGGGAATAGGTAACGGTTTCGTTAGACATTTTGGTAAAATCCTTTTGACACTTCCCGCTCTAAAAAGACGGGGATTCTTGGTTCACAGAGATTACTTGCTTAGACAGAATTGCTTCTGAAGTTGACAACCCATAAATTAAAAGTCGCCCGACCCTACACTAAAGGGCGGGGCTTTAACCCAAAATTTTCGGTAAAGCTCCATCTAAATAGGCTTCTCGCTGGGCTTCTTGGCTAATATCTTCGATTTCCTCCTCCGTTTTACCCATAGATCGCAAAACATCCTCTACTAAAATTGGAATAGCCGAACCATGGGGATCCTTCCATTCTGGTAAATCGTGAGTCCATTCGGCTACATGAAAGGGATCGAGATGGCCAAAAGTGTTGTAAACCTGTTTAAGAATCATTTCTTCTTCTTCACAGAGTTCTTCATTGCCGGGATATTGCAGCAGGTCAACATAATTAGAATCCCGGGGAGAAATATATTTCGACCACAGGGGTAAAGCAGAGTCCACGGGCTGTCCTTTAATCAAATCATAAACACCACTGAGAACCGGTCCATAATCCATTGATATATATCTATCCCCAGTAATTGGTTGATCCATGGTTTTTAAAGCAAGACGGTCAGCTATATAGAGCATTTTCAGCAACCCTAAATACTTCATCGGTTTGCCGTGCAGCTTTAAGAGTATAGCAGCGGCTTCAACTGCTTTCTCTGGATGAAACCGAAATTTGATCGTCATAACTACTATAAATTCACTGCTTTTTTATGACACTTTTATTATAGTTATTATTCTACATCGGCCATATTTAAGATTTTGTCCCAGTGGTTGAGGTTTCTAGCCTGATTTCTGAAAGATGCTGCTATAGGTATGATCGAGTTAAACCTTAGCCCAAAATTCTACCATGGAGATCGAACGTCTTAACGCCCTTTCCGATAATTATATTTTCCTCCTCTACGATCGAGCGCAAAAAATCGCGGCCGTGGTAGATCCGGCCGAACCTGAACCGGTTTTCAGGCGATTAGAGGCTTTACAGGTGGATTTAGTCGCTATTTTCAATACCCATCACCACGGCGACCATGTGGGGGCTAATCAGGCTTTAATTAATCGTTATCCCCATCTTTGTGTTTATGGGGGAAAGGAGGATCGCGGTCGCATTCCGGGCCAGCAGCTGTTTTTAGAGGAGGGGGACCGGGTGGAATTTGCCGGTCGCTGGGCCGAGGTTTTCTTTGTCCCCGGCCACACTCGCGCTCATATTGCCTATTATTTTCCCCCGGTTAACCCCGGAGATTACGGCGAGTTATTCTGTGGTGATACCCTGTTTTCGGGGGGGTGTGGTCGTTTATTTGAGGGAACACCGGGCCAAATGGTGGCTTCTTTAACTAAATTGCGATCGCTGCCTGACCAGACCAGGGTTTGGTGCGCTCACGAATATACGTTAAATAATTTAAAGTTTGCCTTGACAGTTGACCCTAATAATGCTGCTCTGCAACAGCGTTATCGGGAAGTGGAAAAACATCGCGCTGAAGATCTTCCCACGATTCCGGCAATTTTGGGGACGGAAAAGCTGACTAATCCTTTTTTGCGTTGGGATAGTCCCGCTTTGGCCATGACCATGGATAGCAATGAACCAGTACAAGTGTTTGCACGGCTGCGGGGGAAAAAGGATAATTTTTAAGTGGTAGCTAAGTAGGTAGGTGTTAAAAACTGTCAAAACCCCCCTTATTAAGGGGGGTAGGGGGGATCTTCCCTTATTAAGGGGGGTAGGGGGGATATCCCCTGATTAAGGGGGGTAGGGTGTGGGGTGTAGGGTGTGGGGTGTAGGGTGTGGGGTTGATTCATGAATCAACCCTACTAGGGGGTAGGGGGGATCAAAGGCAAAATCTATCCCTACAAGCTCAACGGTTGCGGCTCTAACTTCAAATCGGCAAGACTGACATCACCGTGACCATTTACCGCCACCTCTAGGGGCAAATTGCCGTGATAAGCTTGGATTAACAGGGTTTTTAAGTCCTCAATCAGGGGATAACGGGGATTGGCTCCGGTACACTGATCATCGAAAGCTTGTTCAGCTAAATGGTCTAATTTGGCCATAAATTCGGCTTCACTTTCGGGAATTACCTCTTTAATACTGGCCGGAATACCGATTTCCCGTTTTAAACATTCGATCGCTAATACCAATCTTTCCACACTTTCGGTCTCGCTTTCTCCTCCCAATCCCAAGGAATGAGCGATTCTGGCATAGCGCCACTTCACGTTAGGATATTTGTACTGAGAGAAAGTCGCCTGTTTAAAGGGGGCATCGGTGGCATTATAGAGGATGACGTGGGAAATCATCAAGGCATTGGCTAGACCGTGGGGAATGTGGAAAATTGCCCCCAATTGGTGGGCCATGGAGTGACAGATGCCTAAAAAGCCATTAGCGAAGGCCATTCCTGCCATTGTCGCCGCATAATGGACTTTTTCCCGCGCTTTCGGGTCTTTAGCTCCGTTATGATAGGAACTGGGCAAGTATTTAAACAGCAGTCGGATGGCATCTTGAGCAAGAGCATTGGTATATTCTGAGGCTAAAACCGAGACGTAGGCCTCAAGAGCGTGAGTTAAAGCGTCAATTCCGCCGTAGGCTGTCAATTTTTTCGGCATATTCAGCACTAATTCCGGATCAACAATTGCCATGCTGGGAGTTAGAGCATAATCTGCCAAAGGATATTTAATATTATTACGGCGATCGGTAACAACAGCGAAGGGAGTCACTTCTGATCCTGTTCCCGAAGTGGTGGGAATACACACCATGAGAGCTTTTTCGCCTAAAGGGGGCAATTCATAGACTCGTTTGCGGATATCCATAAAACGCATGGCCAAGCTCTCGAATTCTATCTCTGGATGCTCGTAGAGTAGCCAGATGATTTTAGCGGCATCCATGGGGGAACCACCACCGATAGCGATAATTACATCGGGATTGAAGGTATTAATTACATTTAACCCCCGTTCGACGGTTTCTAGGGAAGGATCGGGTTCCACATCATAAAAGATATTAATCGTGATGCCGATTTCTTCTAAAACCTCCTCTAAAGCTGCGGTAACTCCTAGGTCAAAAAGAGGTTTATCGGTGACAATAAAGGCCCGTTTTTTGCCGGCTAATTCCCGAATAGCGACGGGTAATGCTCCGTATTTAAAATATACTTTTGGTGGTACTCGGAACCAAAGCATATTTTCCCGGCGCTCGGCCACGGTTTTAATATTTAATAGGTGGGTAGGTTCGACGTTTTCGCTGATGGAATTACCGCCCCAAGTGCCACAACCGAGGGTTAAACTAGGATCGAGACGGAAGTTATAGATATCACCAATTGCACCCTGGGAGGAAGGGGTATTAATTAATACCCGGGCCGTTTGTACGTTGTCTTGAAAGTGCTTAATATGTTCCCGATTGGAGGGTGCGGTATAAAGCACGGCCGTATGACCTCGACCCGCAAATAAGACCAGTTTTTCGGCTTTTTTGACCCCATCTTCAAAGTCTTTCGCTCGGTACATAGCTAAAATTGGCGAGAGTTTTTCGTAGGAAAATGGTTCCTCTAAGCCAATATTTTCTACTTCTCCGATTAGTAAGCGGGTATCTTCGGGAACGGAAATTCCGGCCATGGTGGCTAATTTTTCTACCGGTTGTCCGACAATATCGGGGTTGATATGACCATCTTTTAGGAGAATCCCGACGACTTTTTCCCTTTCTTCGGGGGAAAGAAGATAGGCCCCGCGATCAATAAATTCCTGTCGAACTTCTTCATAGATGCTATCGACAACGATTACCGATTGTTCCGAGGCGCAAATCATGCCGTTATCGAAGGTTTTACTGAGAATAATCGAGGAAACGGCCATTTTTATGTGAGCAGTTTCGTCCACTAAAGCGGGGGTATTGCCGGCACCGACTCCTAGGGAAGGTCTTCCGGAAGAATAGGCCGCTTTTACCATACCCGGACCGCCGGTAGCAAGGATTAAATTAATGCTGGGATGTTGCATTAATGCTTGGGAAAGTTCCACCGATGGCTGATCGATCCAACCAATAATACCGGCCGGTGCGCCCGCTTTCACGGCCGCTTCTAAGACTATTTTGGCCGCCGCGATGGTGCAGTCTTTGGCTCGCGGATGGGGGGAAAAAATGATGCCGTTGCGGGTTTTCAGGGCAATTAGGGCTTTAAAAATGGCTGTGGAGGTGGGATTTGTGGTGGGTACGATCCCCGCTAAAATGCCCACGGGTTCGGCGATTTTTTGCAATCCAAAGGATTTATCTTCTTCGATAATGCCGCAGGTTTTGCTGTGTTTATATTTGTTGTAGATGATTTCTGAGGCAAAATGGTTTTTAATCACTTTATCTTCTATTACTCCCATCCCTGTCTCTTGTACTGCCATTTTAGCTAGGGGAATGCGCGCGTTGTTGGCTGCTAATGCGGCTTTTTTGAAGATAATATCTACTTGTTCTTGGTTATAGTTGGCAAATTGTTGTTGAGCTTTTTTTACCTGTTGTATCAGTTCTTCTAGCTCTTGTCTATTGGTAACTGTCATAACAATTTTGTCGAAAAAATTAGGCATTTTATTCTATTATAGCGTTTTTCGCCAAGGTACTCGCTCAATCTTGGGATTTTCTTTATAGTTTCCTAAGCATTGGTATTATAGAATACTTAGGGTTGGATGACTCGTTCTTGGGTTAGCCAAGCTGCATATCTTAAAGCTTGTTGGATGTCTTCTGGTTCGAGATAGGGATAGTCTTCAATTATCTCAGTTGTTGATAAGCCATTGGCGATGAGGTTAATAATGACCGATACGGGTATCCGCATTCCCCGAATACAAGCTTGATCTGCCATAATTTTAGGGTCAAAGGTAATGCGATCTAATCCTGCTATTGTTTTCATTTTGTTTTCCCTAATACACTACTCTATTTTAATGGCTTTATATTCCGGATCAATCATTTTTACTTCATTATAGGTGAGTTGATAGAGTTTATAAACTAAGTGATCAATCGCTTTTTTTATAAGTTGATCATGGTTCAAGTAAATTGACTGGATAAGCTTTAACGGCTCCATCTACTGTTGCGATCGCCATATCGTTTTGTAAGGCTTGACAAATCAGCATTCTGTCAAAAGGATCACGATGTAAAGATGGAAGATTAGCTAGTTGACTTACACTAGCTTGATCGAGGTCAAGATTCAGAATTTGATGCCGATCACAGTGTCTCGGGAAATAGGTTGCAGGTGATTCTGGTAATGGTAATTTACCTAACTGATATTTAACAATTGCTTCCCAAGTTGACACAACACTTAGATAAATTTCGTTATCTAGGTCTTGAATCATTGCTTGCATATCTGTGGGAAGTCGTTGATCTCCACTGATAAACCATAAAAAAATATGTGTGTCTAGTAAAATTTTCATTTTCCTTCAAAGGCATTTAAAATTTCTTCCTGGAGTGGTGCATCAAAGTCTTCGGGAACAACAAATTCTCCCGCACACAAACCAAATGGACGTAGTTTTTTAGTTTTTGGTGTTTCAGAATTTATTTGATCGATGAAGCTTAAAAACTCTGGAATATTCGATTCTTGAGTTTTTTTAAGAGATTCTTGTTGGGAAATTTCAGCAGTGCGAGCTTTGATGAATAACAGGAAGTTTAAAACTTCGTGAACTAAAAAATCTGGGGATTGATCGATTTCTTTAATTAGTTTTTCTCTCTCTGACATGGGTTGGCTCCTATTGTATTTTTTGCTGCCATTTTTTTATATCACAGGCTTGATTTTATCCAAATATCAATATCTTTATTATAGCATGGATGTCCATAAACTGCAACAGCATAACCAACGATAACCAGATATTTAACTTGATTGTCGTTTAATAATTGTATAAACTCTTTGAAATCTTGGTTGGGCATTATATTTGTATTGGTGATATTCTTGGCGGATTTGTTCTAGTGCTTCTAGTCTTTTTTGGGGTGTTTGTTTTTGCCAATAGTGAAAGTCGCTAGTTTGTTTTTTTAGAGAAATTTTATTAACAGTTTTTTCCATGTTTTGAGCCTATTAATTCAACATTTATAATATGGTGATGCAGATTCCCCTTCCCTGAATAAATAAAAACCACACTAGATACAGAGTTTTTTATTCTTGTTTTCATTTTGTTTTCCCTACTACTCTATTTTAATTGCTTCATATTCTTCCTCTGTTAGTGGAAAGTCTGGATCAATTATTTTTACTTCATTATATCTTAGTTGATAAAGTTTGTATACTATTTTATCAATCTCTTTTTCTAATTCGCTTGTATCCGCTTTGGGATTAGATTTTTTAGCCGTGAGAATTTGATCTACAAGTGCAATTATAGGTTGCTGTTGTTCTTGACTAATTTCTCTTACTGGAATACTTTTTACCGAGACAAGCTTTATTTCTAGATCAGTATCAAAATTTTTATACCAAATATTTATTAAATGAGAATTTAAAATTCCCAATAAATACTTTAAATCTAAATTTACCGTATTTAAATTGTTCTTATAAATAACAGAACAAGTATATAATCCATGAATTCCATCCCTATCATAACAAGCAACTATTCTAGGAAATAATGATATTTTTCGCATTCTCTGAAAATAAATTTTTTCAGTATCTACTATTTCTTTTGGCAAACAACTATGTAATTCTTTGCTTCTCTTAACGTATAAGTTTTCAAATACTATACTATAGGAAGCAATATTTCTTCCATTAATTGCTGGTTCCCAGCTTTGATCTATTTGATTATTAGATAATAGGTCAGTATTTTTATTTTCCTTATCTCCATAGGGTTTTGTACCTTGTTTCAGTTGAAAAAGCTCGCCTAATTTTCTAAATTTGTTCATATTGTTTATAATTTCATCTAATATAAGTTTTCTTCTGAGATTAATTTTCTTCTCTCTATCATTTATAAAAATTGAGTATGGTATTTCTTGAATAATTTCCCATTCATCATCATATAGATTATTATATTTATAATCTGGATAGGCAACCATCGCAGAAGTAGTTGAGTCTTTTTTCGGTTTAATATATTGGGAAATATTTATTACAGTGACTACATCAGGAGCATCTTCAAAAATATTCTTTCTCAACTCAATAGCTTTAATAATATGTGTATTTTGAATAAGAAAACTTCTTAGAGATTCAGATTGAGTGTTATAAAGAAATGTATTAGGAGCAATATAGCATTGATAGTATTGAGATTTTAAAAGTTGATAAGCTCTTTCATAAAATAATTTAAAAGAATCGATTTTCCCTTGACTCGAAATAGGATATTTTGTTTTATAAAAACTCTTTTCCATTTCCTTGAATTTCACTCCATAAGGAGGATTGCCAATTACCACATCAAAACCGATAAAATTCCCCTTATCATCTAGAACTTCGGGAAACTCGAAGCGCCATTCAAAAGCATTATGATAAATCTTACCGCTTTCAATCTCCTCTAGTTGCGGACGTAATTTATCAATCTCATTCCTTAACTGACTAATCTTCCTTTCCCGCGCTTTCTTTTCCTTGGGTGACTCCTCAAATAACAAAATTTGATTCTCCAGACTATATAAATCCGTTTCCAAACCGCGCAAGCGCTTTTTCTGGGGATTATCTCCCTGTAAAGTCTGACGAAAACTACTCTTAATCTCACTTATCAATCTCTCCATCTCGCGCTTTTGCGATTTATCCTCCGCGTTGCGATAGACTCTCACCGCATCCTTATAACTCTCGATACTTAAACGACTTTTGCGGGAAAAGACTTGTAAATCATTGGATAACCCAAAGCGACTAATCAGAGAATTGCCAACCTTGATATTAATATCGATATTCGGTAACGTCTCTAACTCATTATCTGCTTTGTAGTAAGCATTCTTGAGTAACTCAATCCATAAACGCAACCGACAGATTTTCACCGAGTTGGGATTGATATCAACTCCAAAGAGACACCCCTCAATCAGACGCTGTTTTTCCTGAAATAAAGTCTCCTGTACTCGCTGACTTTCTCGACTGCGGGGATTATATTCAAACAGATTACCGTCATCATCGGTGACGATTAACTCATCGTTCACCACCTCAACCCGATAATCCCTGAGAGTTTTCCCCTCTTTATCCAATAAAATCTGTAACTCACTCTTAATCGCGATTATCTCGTTCAAAGCAGAAACAAGAAAATGTCCCGAACCCACCGCAGGATCACAAATTTTGAGACTATTGATAATAGCATTGGCTGCCGTTTTATCTTTGATGCGGTTATACACATCCTCGATAGTCTGACAATCCCATCCCTGACTCTGGTTAAATTTCTCTATTACTGCGCGTCGAATCGTTTCCCGACACATATACATAGTGATGAAACCGGGGGTGAAAAAGGAACCATCCTTATATCCGTTGATTTTCTCGAAGATTAATCCCAACACTGACGCATTGATAAGAGTCTTATTATCCTCCTGTATCGCTTCCCCACCTTCGCTGCTAAAATCGTAGGCGTTGAGAAACTCAAATAGGTATGCTAAAGCGTTGATTTCTCCTGTTCGCTTTTTCCCCTGACTATCCTTTAAGACTGTTCCTGCAAAAATCTCTATATTCTCCGAACGCAGGTTACTGATGACTATGGTTGATTGTTCTAAGTCTGTCGGTTCAAATAGGGAACTGTTGAGATAGGGAACCTGAGTATAGATATTCTGGATGTCTTTGCTTCTTTCTGACTGTTTTTTTGCCAAGACGCTGAAAAATAACCGATTTAAGTCGTCATAGTCGGCAATTTTGCTTAAATTGAGAAACCCTAAGGACTTATCCCCCCGATGATACCTAATTATCTGCGCTTCTAATAGTTTGAGGAAGAGGATTCTATTTATCCAGGTTATCCCCAACTCTAAACCGATATTAAATAGTCTCTCCTCTTCCGTCTCCCCAAATTCTTCGGGATTGGGTAAACGAGAGATTTTATCTAAACTCTCCACTTGACTGATAGCGTTCTCTAGCAGCGAACCGGGTTGACGCGCTGCCGGTTGCAGACGTTGGATGAGTTTTTTCCCTCCCTCTTTTATCTCTGTCAATCCGATGATATGCAGCAACTCACTATAAAAGTTCTTGTCGAGACTGTTGCTATCGTTCGCAAAGGGGAGTTTTAAGAGGTGTTCGGGAGAAAAGATTTTATAGAGACTGATTAGCTGATGTTCATCCTCCCCGATGGTTTGGGTGTATTCCCGCAAGTCAAAATGGGTGTATGTCAGGGAATCGAGTATGGAGTTCAGGAAGGGTTCTCCTATCTGTTTGTAGAAGAAGTCGGTGGTTTTTCCCGTTAGTCTCCCCGTCTCAAAGTCATTAAACTGTCTGACAAGTTCCTGATTTTGTGCGAATAGTCTCTCGAAGATATTCCCATCGAAGATAAACCACTCATATATATTGGTTGCAATCAGGTGTTTTATCTCTAGGTTTTTCTCGGTTATCCTTTCCCGTAGGAAGTAGAGGAGTAATTCCTGTAATGCTTTACAGTTGAGTTTGTCTCTCCGCAGCATCTCGCTTTTATTGCTGGGTTTCTTGACTTCCAGTATTACCCCCACGGAATCCCGCGATTCTTTCCCATTATGGATGACTAAATCATTCCTTCCCTTGGTGTTGATGAAATGTTGGGGACTATAGTAGCTGTGTTTGAGAAAGTCTGCAAGCAGGTTTTTATGGAACTCCTCTGATTCTGTCTCGTTTATACTCCCCAAAAGTTGTTCTAGGTGGGTTTGAAACTTCTCTACCTGACTACGACTCGGTTTGACTCTCAGAAATGCTTTGTTTAATGCTTGTCGGGGAGAGAAATTTTCCGTCTTCATACCTTTATCCCTATTCCTACTCAACCCGATTTTGGGGTCTATTTTTTTCTCTCTTATCTTCGCTCAAAAACCCTATATATATGGGCGCACGGATTCCCATTATATAAAAAGTCTAAAGCAAGTCTCGCCATTTGTCAAGGGTTTTTAGAAAAAAATCGAGCCGATTTTATATCCATCAGCAGTCAGCTTTGGATTCTGTCTCGTTTATACTTCCCACTTTCCAGTCAGTCCCGATGAAAAAATTTTCACCCCCACAGATGAAAGAGGTTTCTTTCCCTAAACCCTACACTCTACACCCACTTTCCAGTCAGGTGGGTTTGAAACTTCTCTACCTGACTACGACTCGGTTTGACTCTCAGGAATGCTTTGTTTAATGCTTGTCGGGGAGAGAAATTTTCTGTCTTCATACCTTTATCCCTATTCCTACTCAACCCGATTTTTGAGTCTATTTTTTTCTCTCTTATCTTTGCTCAAAAACTATATATATATTTGCGCACGGATTCCCATTATATAAAAAGTCTAAAGCAAGTCTCGCCATTTGTCAAGGGTTTTTCTGAAAATTTCCCCACTTCCCCAGTTCCTGGAAGATTTTGAACATTTGCCCCCCGAACAGTTGCTGAGTGCTATTATGAAAAAGGATGCAAGAATCAGGTGGTTGATGGCTGAGATTAAGGGGGTTTTAAATCAGGATAAAGAAAATGTTGTTAGGCATCAGGGTCAGATTAAGGTTTCTGCTATATTCAAGCTTTATCTAATCTTCAAACTATTTGGTAATTATGATACAAATTACGTTAACCCCTGAACAGGAACAGTTTTTAGAAAGACAACTGAAAACTGGTAAATATAATACCCCTCAAGAGGTTATCTCTAAAGCGTTTCAGCTATTAGAAGAACAGGAGGATGAAATTATATTACCTGATTATGTTAAAGGGACAGAATCCGCAAAAGCTTTATTAAAAGAAAAGATTAGGAAGTATCGAAAAGAACGGGAACAAAATAAGGACAAACCGATTGATCCTGAAAAAGTAAGGTTAGCAGAAGAATTTAAGCGTTTATGCCAAGAAACCCAAGCTTTACACGCTGATAATCCGTTAACCGATGAAGAAATTGCGGCGGAAATTGAAGCTTATCGGAGAGGAGAATGAGAGTTATTATTGATACAAATATCCTTATTTCTGCGGCGGTTGCTGATGGAAAACCAGAAAAGGTGATTAATTTTATTATTAGTCATGCTGATTATGATTGGATAGTATCACAGGAAATTTTAGATGAGTATAGAGAAGTTTTACAGCGAAAGAAGTTAAAACTACGTGATACCAAGAAAGCAGAATGGTTAACTTTAATTGAAAATAGCACAAAGTTAATAGAAGTTAATGTTAATGTTGACTTTACAAGGGATCCGAAAGATGCTAAGTTTATCGCTTTAGCAAGGGTTAGTGAGGCGGATTTTTTGATTACTGGTGATCGGGATTTTGAGGAGATGATAGAATTAGAACAAACGGTTATTATTTCGGTTTCTTTGTTTTATGATTTGTTTATAGGTGAGGGTGAATATGAGTAAAAATTGGGATTTAGAACAAGAAATCTTCACTTATCTTGATAACCTACAAGGCAAAATCAACGAGGTGAAACAACTCAGAGAAAAAGCCTTCAAAGGAGAATTATAAATCCTCGATAATTGGCATAATCCCCTGATTAGAGGTATTTTGATAATATTATCCCCACATAACATTAAAATTAAATCTGCCCCTTCCTCAATCTGTCGCGAATCTCGAATAATGCTTTGTTTAATGCTTGTCGGGGAGAGAAATTTTCTGTCTTCATACCTTTATCCTCTTCCTACCCAACCCGGTTTTGGAGTCTATTTTTTTCTCTCTTATCTTTGCTCAAAAACCCTATATATATTTGCGCACGGATTCCCATTATATAAAAAGTCTAAAGCAAGTCTCGTCATTTGTCAAGGGTTTTAAGTAATAATCTTCCGTTGCCGTTTAGCCAAGCTCAGAACTAGGATAGGAGAGAATAAGGTAATATTGCAGCCAGAGAGGCTTAGACTGTGACCAATGTAGCGATCGATGTGGGATTAACCGAGACTTCTCTGTGGCAATGGCAAACATGGCAAGGATTGCCCTATCTTACCTGTAATCTCCTAGAGGATTGGTCCCACGGCTTTTTTACCCGTCATTATTACCCCCAAACCCCGGAAGCTTTTACGGGTGCTTTAGGGGCAAATGTACCAGTTTATCGGGTCAAACAGGTACATGGCGATCGCCTATTAAATCCCCAAGGGATTGCTAACCCAGAAATAGCCGAAGCGGATGGAATTATTACCGATGCTTCCGGTCAAGGGATTTGGGTGGCCAGTGCTGATTGTACGCCCGTACTAATAGGCGATCGCTCTACTGGTGTTGGGGTGGCGATTCATTCTGGATGGAGAGGGACCGCTAAGGGGATAGTTGTCAAAGCAGTTAAGCAGTTATTAAACTCAGGTAGTTGTTTAGATAACTTAGTCCTGGCCCTGGGGCCGGCAATTGCTGGGGAAGTCTATCAAGTCGATGGAGAAGTTGCAGCAGAAGTGGGTTTAAGTTTATTCCCTCAAGAAACCAATCCCGACCAAATTCTGGGGAATTTATTTAACCTCTCCCCTTCCCCCTTATTTGCTGACGAGGAAAAAGGGAAAGTGCGCTTGGACGTGCGAAGGGTGATTTATCATCAACTACAACAGTTAGGAATTAGAGATCAACAAATTGCGATCGCTCCTTTTTGTACCTATCAACAAGAGGAGCATTTTTTCTCCTATCGTCGGGAAAAAGCCAAAAAAATCCAATGGTCTGGCATAGTTAGTCGTTAATGGTTACTGCACACTGATAACTGAAAAATCCCCCCTTTTCTCATGCGTATTGTTTTTTTCGGAACCCCTACTTTTGCCGTCCCCACCCTAAAAAAATTATTAGCCAATCCCGATATAGAAGTGATTGCCGTCGTTACCCAACCGGACAAGCGCCGGGGAAGGGGTAATCAATTAACCCCCTCACCGGTGAAACAAATAGCCATAGAACAGCAAATACCAGTTTTGCAGCCCAAAAGTGTCAAAAAAAACGCTCGAACCTTAGATTTTCTCAGACAATCGCGAGCGGATGCCTTTGTAGTAGTTGCCTACGGACAAATCCTCTCCCCAGAAATTCTAGAGATGCCGAGATTAGGCTGTATTAACGTTCATGGCTCAATTTTACCGAAATATCGGGGAGCAGCCCCCGTGCAGTGGTGCATCGCTAGGGGAGAAAAAGAAACCGGCATTACCACCATGTTAATGGATGCGGGCATGGACACCGGACCGATGCTACTGAAAGCCTACACCCCGATCGCTCTTTTTGACAATGCCGAACAGGTGGGAGCAACCCTAGGCCAAATGGGGGCGGATTTGCTCCTAGAAACCCTCTCTAAGCTCGATCGAGCAGAAATTACCCCAATTCCTCAAAATAACGATGATGCCACCTATGCCCCTTTAATTCAAAAATCTGACTATCTAATCCACTGGCAAGATTCGGGACAGACAATTCACGATCGAGTCCGGGGTTTTTATCCTAATGCGCTGACCACTTTCCGGGGACAACCCCTAAAAGTGATGGCCACTATTCCCCTAGACGATCTCGGTCAACTTCCTCCAGAATTACAGACAAAAGACCTTTCTCATCTAAGCGGAGAAGTGGGATCGATCGTGGCTCTCTGGAAAAATTTCGGGCCGGTAGTGCAGACGGGAGCGGGTTTATTATTATTAAAAGAAGTGCAATTATCGGGTAAACCTCCGCGTTCTGGTGGGGATTTAGTCAATGGTTCCCGTTTAACTATCGGTGAGATTTTCGGTCAATAGTTTTCAGGGGATGGCTTTCTTTTGTTCCTCTATGCTTCACTGGTGAAGATTTTTTTTAACTTGCGAAAGCGATCGGAATAACTTCTTAACACTTCGATCGCAAACATGGGAGTTTCCTGCACGGCAAATAAAAACTGTGGTTGATTGAGATAGGCTAATTTACAGTCAGTTTTGGCGATAGCTGTGGATTCTCGCCGTTTATCCCCATGCAGGAGCGCTCCTGCTCCGAATACATCCCCTTTTTCTAGAGTTTCTATCAATTGTCCCTTAACATACATCTCCACTTCTCCGCTAAGAATACCGTACATTAACTCGCCCTCCGTGCCATCGGTAAAAATAACTTCACCAGCTGGAAAAGTGCGATCGGGATGATTTTCGAGAATTTTAATCGTTTCTACGGGACTTAACATGATTTAACGATAATTTTTTTGGGTTATCTCTCCCATTTTCCGATATATTGAACTCCCCGATCATCGTTTTTGTATGTAAGAATACTTGAAACTTCTCTACCTGACAAAGATTCGGTTTGACTCTCAGAAATGCGGCTCTCTTGGATTTGGTGGGTAAAATGTATTCTAAGATACATTGCTCCTAGCGAGGGGGTGGAACGAACCACAAAGACACAAAGGACACAAAGATCGATCGATCCTATGTAAGTTAAACTGATCACACAGAACCTAGAAGAGCCGAAATGCTTTGTTTAATCCTTGTCGGGGAGAGAAAATTTCCGTCTTCATACCTTTATCCTCTTCCTGCTCAACCCGATTTTTGAGTTTAATCGCTGCCTCCTCCACCAAAAAGTTTGTATATTCCAAACCCAATTGCTCCAGCCGCAGCAACAGGAGCAAGAGCTACTATAGCAGTGCCAGCAATAGCACCTCCCCCAACAACCCCACCGATACCAGCTAAAGTACTCATAATTGCAGCACCAGATGCGCCACCTGCTACTGTGATAGCCCCAGCACCTGCTACACCAGCAACAGCCCCAATTCCTGTTGCAGTTCTTGCCGCCGCACGAGCGCTGCGTTCTTCTACTGGAAGTTCAGGCTGATCTTTGAAAAGGGTCTCGTTAATAATTTTGGCTCCAGCATATGCGGGACCTGCGGCTAAAACTGCCGGTCCCATAGCCATTCCTCCACCAACAACACTACCTGCTGCTGCAAGACCAGAAGTAATTCCTGCTCCCGAAGTTGCGGCAACAGTTAATCCTGTAGCTGCGCTAACTGCCGCACCTGCCGCCGTACCAGTTTTTATTACTTCTTTTGCGACCTTGATATTACTAATGCCTTGAGCTGCCTGTATACCGTCTTGAAGGAAATCATTGATATTATTGATATTATCGTCTTGATCTTCGAGAGACATAATCGAAATCTTCCTTAAAATTATGACTATTCGTTTGAAGTCTAAACTATAAAGCAAGTCTCGCCATTTGTCAAGGGTTTTCCGAAAATTTCCCCCTCTCCCCACTTCCTTGAGAAAATACCTGGTTTAAAACTGTTCGATCGCTGCTTGGGTGATTTCTGCGATCGCTGATAAACTGGGACTAACTGGGCCGATATCGGTGGATAACCAGAGAAGATACTCGACGTTACCCGCAGGTCCGGTAATGGGAGACCAAGTTAAACCCCGATAGAACCATCCTAAGACTGCGGCGGCCTGTAAAACCTGAAAAATTGCCGCTGCTTGGTCTTGATGGTCGCGAACTACCCCTTTTTTACCGACTTTTTCCCGTCCCACCTCGAATTGGGGTTTGACCAATAAAATCGCTTCTCGCGGTGGATTTAATAGCGTCCACAGGGTCGGTAAAACTTTGGTCAGAGAAATAAAGGACAGATCCATAACTGCTAAATCGGCGGGTATTTCCTGTCCGTATAACTTTTCTGGGGTTAAATAGCGAAAATTAGTTCTTTCTAGTAAAATAACCCGTTCATCCTGCCGTAAACTCCAGGCCACTTGTCCATAACCCACATCGACCCCATAAACCCGTTTTGCCCCTTTTTGCAAGAGACAATCGGTAAATCCCCCCGTGGAAATGCCTCCATCTAAACAAATGCGATCGCTGACATCGATGGCAAACAATTCTAAGGCCTTGGCTAATTTTTCGCCCCCCCTTGACAAATAGGGCAGTTTCTGCTTAATCTCGATCGCCGCTTCTGGATCGATTTCTGTGGCAGGTTTATCGATGATTTGATGATTGACTTTCACCTCTCCAGCGCGAATTAATCGCTGTGCCTGTTGACGGGAATCACAGAGATTTTTGGCTACTAATAATAAATCTAATCTTTGTTTCGGCAAGGAAGGCCTCCCAATAATCAGTGCCTAATTCTAAAAAATACCTTATTTTTCCCCAAGCAATCCCAGAAGGAAGATTATAAATAAAGATAGGGACAAGCGGAACCCATCAGCCAAATTTTCGCTGCCATCACGATATTTTATGGATAAAGATACTCGATTCGCCATTTTAGTCATTGGCATTCCCTTTCTCGGACTAGCTTACTGTGGCTTGATTTTTGCCGTGATGATTTATTGGGTCTGGGCCCGGGAACATCCCGTAACCATGGCCACTTTTTTCGTCCTTGCTCCTTCTTTGATTTCTGGCTCTATTTGGCTGTTAGCTTCCTATAAAGCCCGTCAAAAGCAGCGTTTGGGTTTATAGTTGAATGTAGAGGCCGATGGCATTCGTCCAAAAAGAATCAACTGGATTTTAGAACTTGGTTTAAGTCTTTAGTGTCAACCTCGGCCTAACCGATGGCGATCGCTGTCAGGGATTGGGGAAAAAACCAAAAAGTTTAGCTGCCCCTCCTAAAATGGCGACAACTAGGGCGATAAAAATCCCCCGGTTGGTAAATTCCTGATAAGCAACCCGTGTCGTTAGTCCTTTAATTTCTGTAGTTAGTCGCTCATCTAAAGCTTTAATGTCCCCTCTGATCTCCGATTGTCCTATTTCTACTTTGGTTAACCGTTCATCGATTTTGTCTATTTTACCCTCGATCCTTGTCAGAACAGCTTCTAGGGAATAAGTAACGGTTTCGTTAGCCATTTTCTGTCTCCTATATTTTCTTTAATTGCGATCGCTGGTGAGATTGGGGATACCTAAATATGTCAGTTGTCTTGGCATGGTGCGATCGCTCCAGCTAGTTGTGCAAGTGAGCAGTTAAGGGATTGACATAGCTTTAATGTTTGAGATGGGTTCATTCTCGGTTCCCTGTAGCCTGTTTCCCAATTGCTTACGGTTTGCACTGTCACACCTAACCGTTCCGCTAGTTTTCTTTGAGTTAACCCAGCGTTCTCCCGTAATTTCTGCATACGCTGTCCTAGTTCCCTATCCGTCATTATATCTCAAAAATTATCTAAACATACTATTGACATTATATAACTATCATTATACATCAAGAATATAAAGGAAGACGACCGCCCTTCGGTGACTTACTGGTAAAAAGACAATGAAGTTGTTGAATAAATCGGTTTTACTTACCGTTTCTGACTTAGTACGTCCAAGAAGAATCAATAATCAGTCTTTAGGTAAGAATCAGAGCAGCACAGGGCTGACATTTAGGGACTGGCCGCGATAGGATGAAAAAGTGCTAGATAAAAACTCCTCTCCCTTACAGTCCTTAGTTGCGGGTCACTGGTTCAAGCTCATCTGTGGAGCTAGTTACCAAGATTTGCCCACGATTCGCAACCTTGCATTGGCCTATACTATCGTCGGAGCCGATTGTATTGATGTGGCCGCCGACCGAGCCGTGATCCTTGCGGCCAAAGAAGGCATCGAAACCGCCGCCAAAATCGCCGGATTCCCGCCCAATCGACGACCTTGGTTGATGGTCAGTCTCAATGACGGTGAAGATCCCCACTTTCGTAAAGCTGTCTTTAACCCGCAACTTTGTCCAGTCGATTGTCCCCGTCCCTGCGAAAAAATCTGTCCCGCTTATGCTATCGATAGGGGAGGAGTGATCGAACAGCGCTGTTATGGTTGCGGTCGCTGCTTACCCGTTTGTCCCAGGCAAATAATCGAGACAAAATCCCGTGTCTGTCAACCCGCAGAAATTATCCCCTTAATTATCGAAATGGGAGTAGATGCGATCGAAATTCATACCCAAGTCTGTCATGGAGAGGAATTTGCTCGACTCTGGCAAGCGATCGCACCTGTCAGTAAAAACCTAAAAATCCTCGCCATAAGTTGCCAAGATCATGAATATATCATTGATTACCTCCACTATCTGCGAGAAACCATTTCACCCCTAAACTGTCCTCTGATTTGGCAGACGGACGGCCGACCGATGAGCGGCGATATCGGCAAAGGGACCACCCACCCGGCCATTAATATGGCCAAAAAAGTCCTTTCCAGCAATCTAGCCGGATTTGTGCAGTTAGCCGGGGGAACCAATGACCATACCGTGACCAAATTACAGCAACTGGGACTGAGAGAAAAAATCGCTGGTATTGCCTATGGAAGTTACGCCCGTTCATTGATTTTGCCAATTTTAGAGCAGTTAGACCAGCCTAACCTTGAAAATGACCCCCAAGCCTACCAAGAAGCCCTTAAAGCCGCTTCTATTCTCGTGGCTCAATTAAAAGCCTAGCCTTGTTCAAAAAACTATAATATTTTTTTAATTGACAACTAACCCCTAAATGTGTTAGACCCCAAGAAAATCTTGGAAATAAAAACAGCCAATTATCGCCAAAACCCTTTACTATTAATGCCAGAAACCCTACCCTCCTCTCGGATGCCAGTGACCGACGATTTAAACAAACTCTTGGCAATTCTACCGGCTCGGATTCGCGGCAAAATCGAGGAACACCCGCGGCAGCATCAACTAATCGAAGTAGTTATGGATTTGGGACGCATACCAGAAGCGCGTTTTCCCGATGGGGCGATCGATCTGGGGGACGAACCGATCTCAAAAGAAGAAATCCAGTATTCGATCGCCAGGGTGGGCAGTTTTAGCGGCGATAATCGCGCCGGGATTGAACGCACCCTGCACCGCATCAGTGCCATTCGCAATCGAGACGGGGAAATTATCGGTTTAACCTGTCGTATCGGTCGGGCCGTTTTCGGTACGATCACCCTAATTAACGACCTAGTGGAAACGGGTAAATCCCTACTGCTGCTCGGTCGTCCGGGGGTAGGGAAAACCACCGCTCTCCGGGAAATAGCCCGAGTTTTAGCCGACGATCTCAATAAACGGGTAGTGATTATCGACACCTCCAACGAAATCGCCGGAGATGGAGATATTCCCCATCCGGCCATCGGTCGCGCTCGTCGGATGCAGGTGGCCCGTCCGGAATTGCAGCATCAAGTCATGATCGAAGCGGTGGAAAACCATATGCCGGAGGTGATCGTGATTGATGAGATCGGTACGGAATTAGAAGCTCTGGCCGCTCGCACGATCGCCGAACGCGGGGTGCAGTTAGTGGGAACCGCCCACGGCAATCAGCTGGAAAATTTAATTAAAAACCCGACTTTATCGGATTTAGTCGGGGGAATTCAGGCAGTAACTCTCGGAGACGAAGAAGCACGCCGCCGGGGTTCCCAGAAGACCGTTTTAGAACGCAAAGCACCGCCCACCTTTGACATTGCCATCGAAATGTTGGAACGTCAGCGCTGGGTCATCCACGAGGACGTATCCACCACTATCGACCAACTGCTGCGGGGACGGGAAGCAATTGCCCAAATCCGTTGGGTGGACGAGGAGGGAAAAGTACAGGTCGCTCAGGAAGAACCAAAACCGGAAAACCTCACCCCTTTGCGTCGCAATTATCTGCCAGAAATGGATAAACCCAAGGGATGGCGGGCCGATGGCCGGATGACTCCCGTGGCCCGTTTTGGTGCAGGCGGACTCAACCGGGAAAACGATTTTGATCGCCTCCTCGAACAATCCTGGCTGCAGGAAGAACCGGAAACGGAAAAAGTCCGCGTCCCCGGTCCCAATGGCGAAGATTGGCCGGTTTATGTCTATCCCTACGGGGTTAGTCGCGCCCCGATCGAACAGGTAGTACAAGCCCTAGATTTGCCGATCGTTTTGACCAAAGATTTACAGGGGGCCGATGCGGTGCTAGCCCTGCGTTCCCACGTTAAAAATCAGTCAAAATTGCGTCAAATTGCCAAAGTAAGACAAATTCCCATCCACGGCATCAAATCCAATACCCTGCCCCAAATTTCTCGGGGTTTAAAGCGGATTTTGGGCATTGATGACCCGATGAATCAGGAAGGTGCCGACCTGCGTTTATTTGCCCGCAGCGGCAGCGATGACGAGATCGAAGCTTTAGAGGAGGCCAGGTTAGCGGTGGAACAAATCGTTATTCCTACCGGTCAACCGGTGGAGTTACTGCCGCGATCGGCGAAAGTGCGGAAAATGCAGCACGAATTAGTGGAACATTACCGTCTCCAATCCGATAGCTTCGGAGAGGAACCGAATCGCCGTATTCGCATCTATCCAGCTTAGGAGTCAGGAATTTGAAGCGACGCACGCTAATTATTATGGGTACGGGGGCGGCGATCGGTGCGGTGGCCTCCCTGATTATCCATCGTCCCGAATCGGCGGCGGAATTACGGGACAAAATGCCCCTAGCCCAAAGAATCAAGCTCTGTCTCGATCTGGCTAGGATTAAACTAACCACTACGATCGATTATCTCGATAGTTATGCCCGTCGGGGAATTCTCTATCCCTATCTTACCCATCCAGAGCCATCGGGTTTTAATTTCTTCAATTGGCGACGGAGGCTCAATAGTCCCACCCCCGGCACTTGGAAGTTAGAAAACGCCGATTTTTGGGCGGCAGGGGCTTTTCCTGCTTTATTATGGAAAATGGCTGATTTAGAATCAGACCCTATGTATGGGGGCTTTTGGTCTGCTGCTGCGAAAAAATGGAGCGATCCCTTAAAAGAAGCGAGTTTGAAGAACAAAGACATCGCTCTTAATAATGTACTGGTGTTTGCTCCTTGGTTTGAGTCGGGACAGGGCAAGGAAAAACAGGCAGCTTTAGAGATAACTTTACGGGGGGCCAGACAACTAGCACAACCTTTTCAGGATGGTAAAGGGAGTTTTCACACCGATATCGGGACTTTTGGCTGGTTACGCAAGGCTGATCGCACCGATCAGCAAGAGCATTGGCACGTTTTTATGGATCATACGATCAATATAGAACAACTGCTCTGGGCAAGTCTCCACAATCCTGACCCCAAGGAAGCAAAAGATTGGCAAGAAAAGGCTCTTTCCCACATCCGCACCATTAGCCGCACCTTTGGGGCTAATCGTCGCCCGGGTAAAACGGGAACTTGGCAAAGAGGGTATTTTGATCAAAATGTCAACTCTCCCACCTATAGAAATTTCTTATTTAATGAAGGAAAACAGGGCTGGCGCGATGATAGCACTTGGTCCCGGGGTCAAGCTTGGTTTATTTATGCTGCCACGACGGCCTATATTTACACCGGCGATCCGGAAATGTTAACGATTGCCAAGGATGCCATTAATTATTATCTGGAAAATTTGCCCGATCGTTGGCCCGGTGGACAAAGACGCGCCGGAGATTTTATTCCCCCTTGGGATTTTGATTATGCCTTGCAAAAAAATGCCGCTACCGAAAGGGATTCTTCGGCAGCAGCGATCGCTGTGGCGGGGATGATTCGCTTATTAAAAGCTTTACCCAGCAGTGATCCTAGTTATGGAACCTATCGAGAGGCGATCGATAATATTCTCTTGAATCTGACTTCTTTTCAGTATTTTCCCGATGAAACCGCCCCAGAGATGAGTCTATTGCGTCATGGTTGTTATCATCATCCCGCATCGATCCGACCCAGCCAAATCTATGATACGGGTTTAATTTGGGGAGACTTCTTTTTTATCAATGCTTTGGCTGAATACCAAGATTTACCCGATACTTAATAGACTACTTAATTCTTACCCTTTTTGAGGGGGGAAGTGGCAAACTATTAACTGTTGACCGTTGAATGGGAAAAGACTGTGGATATTCGCTTAATCGTTGTCGATGTGGATGGAACGATCGCCGGGGATAACAATCAGGTTAATCCGGCTGTGGTGCAAGCTGTCTCGGCCGTCCAAAAAAAGGGAATTCGCGTCGCTATCGGCACTGGTAGGATGTACCGCTCGGCTTTACGTTTTCATCAACGCCTTAAATCGAGTTTACCCTTAATTGCTTACAATGGCGCTTGGATTCAAGATCCTGTTTCCCAAGTTCACCATCGACATACTCCCATTTCCCCCGACTTAGCGATCGATCTTTTAGATTATCTCGAACAACCCCAATGGAAGGAGAAAATCTCCCTTAATTTTTATATGGACGATGTGCTTTATGTGCGGCAATTAAACGCGGAAACGGAATTCTATCGGCAGCGATCGGGTATTATTGCCGAAGCAGTGGGAGATTTACGCAAAGTTGCCCACAAAACTACTAAAATCCTGGCCATGGGGGAAGATAAGCAATTTATCGCCGAGATTTGGCAGCATTTACAGCAACGTTATCAAAATCAAGATTTATATTTTACCCAATCGAGTCCGACTTTTTTTGAAGTTACCCACGTTGAGGCTACCAAGGGAAGCGCTGCCAAATTTTTGGCCGAAGATATCCTAGGATTACAACCCAAAAACGTCATGGCGATCGGTGATAATTTTAATGATGTTTCTATGCTCACCTACGCGGGTGTCGGTGTCGCCATGGGTAATGCTCCCCAAGCTGTTAAGGATCAAGCCGATTGGGTTGCCCCCAGTGTAGACTTAAATGGGGTAGCCGCGGCCTTGGAAAAGTTTGTTTTGATTTGAGGAATGGGGAAGTGGGGGAATGGGGAAATGGGGGAATGGGAAATTTCAACTAAAACCCCAACACCCTAAAACCCCGAAACCAAAAAACCAACAGCCTTTTTACCGAGAAAATTATGACTATTAATACGCAAACTGTTACGATTCCTAACAAAGATATTGACATAGATGCCTATTTAGCCATTCCCGATCGGGTGGGAATTTACCCGGCAATTATCGTGATTCAGGAAATATTCGGCGTAAACGACCATATTCGCGATGTCACCCGTAGAATTGCCCAAGAAGGCTATATAGCGATCGCTCCTGCCATTTATCAGCGATTCGCTCCTGGTTTTGAAACGGGGTACAGTATGGCAGATATCGAAATCGGTCGTCAGTACAAAGAACAAACCAAAGCATCCGAATTAATCAGCGATATCCAAGCCACCATCGATTATCTTTATAGTTTGCCACAGGTGCAAAAAACCGGTGTCGGCACGATCGGTTTTTGTTTTGGTGGTCATGTGGTTTATCTTGTCTCCACTCTAGAGGATATCAAAGTTAGTGCCTCTTTTTACGGTGCGGGAATCACCACGGGAACCCCCGGTGGTGGCCAAGCGACAGTGAAGGTGACTCCCCAAATCAAGGGGACAATCTACGCATTTTTCGGGATGTTAGATGCGAGTATTCCCCAAAAGCAAGTGGATGAGATAGAAAACGCATTAACTCGTTATCAAATTCCTCATCGAGTTTTCCGCTATGAAAACGCCGACCATGGCTTTTTCTGCGACCAAAGAGCTAGTTATAATGCTAAGGCGGCCAAATCTGCCTGGGATCATGTGCTAGAGTTATTTAGCCTTCTTAAATCTTAATGGTCTGACTCCTCAAGCTTCAGCTTACACTGGAAGCAGATCGAAATTATACTTGTAACCATTCTATTTATCATGACACCGAACCCTGCCTTTTCCATGGACGATTTTGCCAAAGCTCTTGATCAATACGATTATCAATTTGAAAAAGGGCAGATCGTGCGCGGGAGAGTAGATCAACACACCTCCGATGGAGCATTCATCGATATTGGCGGCAAATCCTCCGCTTTTATTTCTTTAAGGGAAATTTCCCTGGAAAATGTTACTTCCATTGCCGAAGCTTTACCCATAGGTGCAGAATTCGATTTTCTGATTACCCGTGGACAGGATGCGGAAGGACAAGTTACCCTGTCTCTGCGGCAATTATTACTACAAAAAGCCTGGGAAAATGTCAGGGAAATCTCTGAAAGTGCTAAGTCGGTGCAGCTGCGCGTCACGGGGGTGAATAAGGGAGGAGTGACGGGAGAAGTGGAGGGATTAAAAGGATTTATCCCTCGCTCCCATTTAATCGAAAAAAATGATTTAGATTCCCTGATCGGACAACTTTTAACCGCAACTTTTATTCAAATCGACCAAGAAAATAATAAATTAGTTTTATCTCAGCGAGAAATTGCTCGCGCTAACGCTATCAGTCAATTAGCTGTGGGTAAATTATTAAGTGGCACTGTGGTTAAATTACAACCCTACGGTGTTTTTGTCGATTGTGGTGGAGTGACGGGATTACTCCATGCTAAACAGGTGACGGGAGCCTCTTTTAATTCTCCCATGACTTTCTTTAAAGTTGGTCAAGCAATTCAAGTGGTAGTCGCGGAAATTGACGAATATAAAAACCGCATTTCCCTATCCACAAAAATCCTGGAAGCACACCCCGGCGAAATTCTCGAAAACTTTGCAGAAGTCATGGAAACAGCAGCAGAAAGATTAAAACAAGCTCAGGGAAAAACAATGGACAGTTAAATCAGTTATCAGTTATCAGTTATCAGTTATCAGATGTGAGTTTTAAGTGGACAGTCTTAAGTAGGAAATTGCCGTTTTCTTTTCGCTGATTGCTGTTTTTTACTTTTTCCTTGATCAAGATGTTTCAAGAAAAGATGTTTCAAGATCGGATAGCAATTTTAGGGACTATGCACGGAAAAGAGCGGGTAATAGCGCCGATTTTAGCGCAAGAAATAGGTCTCAAGGTGATTGTACCCGATAATTTTAATACCGATCGCTTTGGCACTTTTACCCGGGATATTAAGCGCATCGGGACACAAATTGAAACCGCTCGCAGGAAGGCACAAGAAGCGATCGAGCTTTCGGGATACTATATCGGAATTGCTAGTGAGGGTAGTTTTTATCCCTATCCCAATTTGCCGTTGATTTCCTGTAATCGTGAATTGATTTTATTGCTCGATCGAGTCCATAATCTAGAAATAATTGGTCAAGCAATAGTCACGGAAACTAATCACGCTCACCAAACTGTCACTAATCTAGCAGCTGCTTTAGAATTTGCCGAAAAAATCGGGTTTCCTAGTCATGGTTTAGTGGTGATGTTTGATAAAAATTCTCTCGACTCTGAGCAGATTTTTAAGGGAATTACTGACCAGAAAAATTTAGTTAAAATTGTTGAAGATATTCTTGACAAAAACGGCAAAGTACACCTAGAAACCGATATGCGCGCTATGCACAATCCCACGCGGATGAAAGCAATTGCAGCCGCAACGGCAAATCTGGTGCAGAAACTTAATCAATTATGTCCTAATTGTGGTTGTCCGGGGTTTGATATTATCGAAATAACATCGGGTTTACCCTGTGGTTTATGTCACTTTCCCACCTCTTTGATTAAACTGGAACTATACGGTTGTCAAAGGTGTGATTATCGAGAGGAAAAACTCTTTCCCAACGGTCAAAAAAACGCCGATCCGATGTATTGTGAATATTGTAATCCTTAAAGATAGCTTTTCTATGGAAAGAATTTTAGAACCAGAAGTAATGGATGATCGGGAAGAAGCGATCGAATATGATGCCATGGACTTCACCGAAGTTAATACTAATTTTGCTAAAGAAGCCGTACAATTGGCCAGTATTAATGCTAGGGTGTTAGATGTAGGAACCGGTACTGCACGCATTCCGATTATGCTCAGTCAACTACGTCCCCAATGGCAAATTATCGCTATTGATCTGGCCGATTCTATGTTAGAAATTGGTCAAAAAAATATCCTTAATGCTAACTGTCAAGAACAGATCAAATTGGAGAAAGTTGATGGAAAAAATCTTCCCTACCAATCCGAGCAATTTGATTTAGTTATTTCTAATAGTTTAATCCATCATCTCGAAAATCCTCTGCCTTTTTTACGCGAAATTAAGCGAGTTTTAAAACCCCATGGTGGCATTTTTTTAAGAGATTTATTCCGTCCCGATTCCGAGGAAATAATCAAGGGGATGGTGAGGGAAATCGATCCTAATTTTTCTCCCCGACAAGCGCAACTATTTAAAGATTCTCTCCAGGCCGCTTTTACCCTAGCAGAAATCGCCGATTTAATCCAGCAATCGGGATTAAAAAATGTTAAAATTTTTCAGTCTTCCGAACGTCATTGGACAGCCATAAAAACAAGTAAAAACTAATCAATAAATAAGGAAAAATCAAGTTATGAAAGTTGGATTTTTGGGAACGGGATTAATGGGAACGCCAATGGTAGAAAGATTATTAAATCAGAAAATTCCTGTTATTGCTTATAATCGCACCTTAGAAAAATTAGCACCTTTACAGCAGTTGGGAGCCAAAACAGTTAGCTCTCCTGAGCAAGTAATTCAAGAAGCAGATTGTCTGATTTTAATGTTAACTAATGCTGCCGCTATCCAAGAGGTTTTAGGATTAAATTCCGAGCAATCTAACCTCAATAATCGTACTATTATCCAGATGGGAACCATTGCCCCTTCGGAAAGTAAACAACTGCGAGATCAAATTATGGCTAAAGGGGGAGAATATCTAGAAGCACCCGTGTTAGGAAGTATTCCTGAAGCTAAAAATGGGACTCTCTTAGTTATGGTGGGAGCAACGGAAAAACAGTTCCATCAATGGTCAAATTTATTAGCGAATTTTGGTCAAGAACCGATGTTAATTGGGGAAGTGGGAACCGCTGCGGCGTTAAAATTAGCTTTAAATCAATTAATTGCCGCTCTCACCAGTGCTTTTGCTTTGAGTTTAGCTTTTTTATCCCAGCAAGGAGTAGAGCTAGAAAAGTTCATGACTATCCTGCGTCAAAGTGCCTTATATGCGCCTACTTTTGACAAAAAATTAACCAGAATGTTAGAAGAAAATTATGCTAACCCTAATTTTCCCACTAAACATTTACTCAAAGATGTCAATCTCTTTTTAGAGGAATCGGAGAAGTTAGATTTAACCACTTTTCCCCTAACAGGAGTACAGCGCCTTCTTGAAAAAGCTTTAGAAATGGGATTCGCAGAGGACGATTATTCAGCTTTATACGGGGTGCTGAAACAAGAATTAAGTAGGTAGGCGTTAAAAATTATCAGACACCCCCCTTATCAAGCGTAGGGTTGATTCATGAATCAACCCTACCTTATCAAGGGGGGCAGGGGGGATCGAACCTAAAATCCATTTTTAATTTAATTATAACCAGCTACTTATAAACCGCTTACCCACATCAAAAAGACTCTTTTTGGTTTGTGTAGTTGGACAACTGATAGAAGAAAAACCGATAAAAGGCTTTAAATTTTCCTTAAGCTTTGTTGAGGTGGCCAAAAGAGGGGGTTAGAGTAAAAAGTGATGGAATTTTGGGCATATTCTCCTATGACGCTGACTGAATTTGGATTATTAGCGGGTTTACTTGTCCCCGGTATCCTGCTCTCGATTTTGGTGATGGTGAGTTTTGCCAAAGGGGGCTAAAAACCGATAGAGACACCGATGAAAGTGTCTCTGTCTTGGGTGAAGATTAATCTATTTTTGGTTTTTTGCCCAATTTAATTGATTCTGTAGCTAACAAAATTGATTCTAAATGATGGCGCTTCTCCACTTGACCGAGGAAATAACCTGTCATCATCGCTGAAGCGAGAAGATTCGCCAAATTCTCGCGGTCGGTGGTAATTTGTACCGCAAAGTCCTCTGAGGGCAACATTCCCACCAATCCCTTGACGTTTTGCGAGATAATATCTTTAATTTCGCTACTGACCGATTGGGCTATTCTCTCAAGGGTTTCAGGATGCTGCTGCTGGAGATACTGCATCAGACAGTTATCATTTTGTTCTTCGGTTTCCCAGGGAAAAAAATCAGGATTAAAAGTCATCAGAACTCCCACGCTGTAGTGGTTATTGGATTTAGGTTAACAAATCGCTCTTCTTGATTGCCCGAAGTCCCCCCTATCTTTTTCAAGTTTAGCTCAGTGATCAGAAACATTCACCCCTAATATACCCTCTCTCTCCCTATTCCTGATCGGTAGCTTCCAGAATACCCTGTTCCCTAAGATTGTCAACCTCGAAATATTGATGAAATTTATCGGTTACTTCTAACCAGTAGGATCTACCTTCGTTTTGCTTGCGTTTTCTCACAAATCCTCGTTCTACCAAGTCCTGAACCTGTTGATAGGCCGTACTGCCGCGTAAATTAATTAAATCCGCTTGTAAAATCGGTTCTTTTAGTGCGATCGCTGCTAAAGTGCGGAGAGTTCCCGTGCCTAATTCGGCCGGGATCAGGTCTTCGATCAAATTCTGATAAGCTGACCGCAATTGTAAACTATAACCGAGGGGGGTTTCCACCACTTCCAAGGCACTATCCCGGTGAGCATAATCGGACATTAACTCGATCATGGCATCTTCCACCGTCAAGCGATCGCTGTTGGTTAATGTCACCATCTCGGTTAAGGGGACAGGCTGCCCTTTTAGGTAAAGTATCGCTTCTAGACGGGTAGCTAGTCTGATCTCCTGGTGGGGTTCCGCGCTCAATCTCGACTACCTAAGTTTAGACAATGATTTGATATTCTACTAGAAGACGAACGAGAAAATTATGGAAACTTTTTGGAGTCAGGTTTTAGACTTTTGTTATCAGGCTACCGGCCAGGTTAGCGATCGCCTACTGGCTGATTTTGGCAAATTACAGGCCACCAATAAAGCAGACGGGACTTTAGTGACGGCTGCCGACCGTTGGTCTGATCGGGAATTGCGATCGCTAATTGCCCGCACTTTCCAGGATCATGGAGTCTTAACCGAGGAAACTACCCATATTTTCCCGGATCAAGAATGGTGTTGGGTAGTGGATCCAATCGACGGCACGACTAATTTTACTCGCGGTATTCCCATCTGGGGCATTTCCCTAGGACTTCTCTACCGGGGGACTCCTGTGTTCGGATTTGTTTATCTGCCCTGCCTGAAACAGTCCTATTATGGTTATTGGTACGGTGAGACGGGTTTAACCGGTCCAGAGGGAGCCTACCGCGATGGTCAACCGATTCACACCAGCGAAGATTTTCCCAGCAAAAATCATCTTTTCAATCTCTGCGCTCGTAGTACAGATATATTTAAAAATCCCTTTCCCTGCAAAGTGCGGATGATAGGAGTGGCTAGTTATAATCTGCTTTTGGTTGCCGATGGCACTGTCTTGGGAGGAGTGGAAGCAACCCCGAAAGTCTGGGATATTGCCGCAGTTTGGGCAATTCTACAGGCCGCCGGCGGGATATTTATCTCTTTAGGAGAAAAGATTTTTCCCTTGCGGGTAGGGGAAAATTATAGTGATCGATCCTATCCCTGTTTAGCCGTGGCTCGATCGAATTTAGCGCCGGTTTTCTTGCCTCTAGTCGGTTTTCTCAAGGATGTTGCTTGAATGGAGAATTGCTCAGGTTAGAATAGCTGCATTTATTGGTTTTATCTCTATTTATTTCATGAGTTTTGATACTTCCTCTCTCAGCGAACGCAACGATAAAGCCGAAGTCTATCAGCCAGTAATTATTCGCCTCGAAAATGTGTCTAAAATCTATGGCAGTGGCGAAACCATGGTTAAAGCCCTTAATAACGTCAATTTAAGCCTAAAAAAAGGGGAATATTGCGCTATTATGGGGGCATCGGGTTCGGGAAAATCCACGGTCATGAATATTATCGGCTGTCTTGATCGTCCCACCTCGGGGTCCTATTATCTAGAAAATCTCGACGTTTCCACGCTGCCGGATGGGGATTTAGCCCAGATTCGCAATCGTAAAATCGGCTTTGTTTTCCAGCAATTCCATCTTTTACCCCAGATGAGTGCGCTAGAAAATGTCATGTTACCGATGATTTATGGTGGGGTTTCTCCCCAAGAAAGAAAGGAAAGAGCGATCGCTGCTTTAACGAAGGTAAAATTAGATAATCGACTGCACAATAAACCCAATCAATTATCGGGGGGACAACAGCAGCGCGTCGCTATTGCCCGGGCAATTGTCAATCAACCCATATTATTACTTGCCGATGAACCGACGGGGGCGCTAGACTCGAAAACTACCCAAGAGGTGATGGCTATTTTCTCGGAATTGAATAACAGTGGCATTACTATCGTCATGGTAACTCACGAGGCTGATGTGGCGCGTAATTCCGGGCGCATTATTTGGTTTAAGGATGGTGAAGTGGTTTATCCTAATCTCGCACCGACGGATTTACATGAGGTGATTGGGTAGGATGGGGATTTTTCGGTAATCAGTGAACAGTAATCAGTAAACAGTGAAAAGACAGTGGGAAACTACTATTTAATACTGCTCACTTAATACATACTGCTCACTTAAAACTCAAATCTGATAACTGATAACTGATAACTGATAACTTTTTAGATTTCGGGGGCTTTTAGGGAATAAAGGGAGAAACTAGCGGTTTTTGCCTTTGCCTGTTGCACTAAACTGGGGACAGAATTACGCGCTAGGGCGGTTAATTTATTGGTAGTAGCATCGTAAATTGTCGTGGCCACTTTGGGATAGAGTCCAATGCCGATAATTGGCACTAATAGAGAAGCGATAATAAATACTTCCCGGGGTTCCGCATCCACTAGGGCATGGTGTTCTTCTAATTCCTTATTTTCCGGCCCGTAGAGAATTTCTCGCAACATGGACAACAGATAAATCGGGGTGAGAATGACACCGATAGCCGCTAAAAAGACGATAATAACGCGGAAAGTGGGACTATAGGCATCACTGGTGGCAAAACCGATAAATACCATTAATTCCGCCACAAAGCCGCTCATCCCGGGCAAAGCGAGGGAAGCGAGGGAACAGGTGGTCCACATGGCAAAAACTTTCTTCATTTTCTTGCCGACACCGCCCATCTCGTCTAACATCAGGGTATGGGTGCGATCGTAGGTACAACCGACCATAAAGAATAAACTCGCCCCAATCAGTCCGTGGGAAATCATCTGTAACATCGCCCCACTTGTACCAATATCGGTAAAGGAAGCCATACCAATCAGGACAAATCCCATGTGAGAGATGGAAGAATAGGCAATTTTGCGCTTAAGATTGCGTTGGGCAAAGGAGGTTAAGGCGGCGTAGATAATATTAACTACCCCTAAAATCACCAAAACGGGGGCGAAAACGGCGTGAGCATCGGGTAACATCCCCATATTCATCCGTAAGAGCGCATAACCACCCATTTTAAGCAAAATTCCCGCTAGTAACATATGGGCAGGGGCAGTGGCTTCGCCGTGGGCATCCGGCAGCCAAGTATGGAGGGGGAAAATCGGCAGTTTTACCCCGTAGGCAATCAGAAAACCGGCGTAGAGGAATAATTGCAGTTTCAGGGGAAAATCCTTGCCGGCAATAGTCACCATGTCAAAGGAGACGGTATCGCCATAAAAAGCCATCGTCAGCGCCGCTACAAGGATGAAGAGAGAGCCTCCGGCGGTGTAAAGGATAAATTTGGTGGCTGCGTAGAGACGGCGTTTACCGCCCCAAATAGAGAGGATGAGATAGACGGGGACTAATTCTAATTCCCAGACGAGGAAGAACAGTAACAAATCCTGTACGGCAAACACCGCAATCTGTCCCCCGTACATCAACAGCATCAGGAAGTAGAATAGTTTCGGTTTAAAAGTGACCGGCCAAGCCGCTAAGATAGCCAGAGTGGTGATAAATCCCGTTAAGATAATCAGAGGCATGGAGAGGCCATCGGCTCCTAAGGACCATCTTAGGTCAATTTCTGGCAACCATTGGTAACTTTCCACTAATTGCAGATTGGGATTAGCGAAATCGTAACTGGTATAGAAAGCGTAGATAATTAGGGCAAAGTCGATTAATCCCACCGTCAGAGCAAACCATCTCACGGTTTTACCGTCTTTATCGGGAATTATGGGAACCAATAAAGCGGCGGCGATGGGAAAAAGGATGATGGCAGTTAACCAAGGAAAGTTCGTTAGATTCATCGGCTGTTTTAATATTTATTTAATCGTCAGAATCGAGAAATTAAGCTAAGGCCTTTTGACGGTTTTACCGGGGAAAACCGCTTTTTTTCTCTTGTTCTTGCGGTTACAGTTAACTGTACCTAAATCAATCTAGCAATTATTCTCCCGTCCTTGTCTGTTAATATTGTTAAGTTTCAAGAGACTTCTGGCCTAATTAGGGTTTGAGAGTTCAAAAATGGGAAAAATAGCGATGAGGTTGCAGAAAATCTCTAAATAAGAGGTAGGTGTTAAAAATTGTCGGCTCCATTGAAGGTAGGGTTGATTCATGAATCAACCCTACGATGAATCAACCCTAGGATGAATCAACCCTAGGATGAATCAACCCTAGGATGAATCAACCCTAGGATGAATCAACCCTAGGATGAATCAACCCTACGATCAATCAACCCTACGATCAATCAACCCTAGGAGCAAGGGGGGAAGGGATAGTTCAGTTTAATCGGGCAAATCAAAGAGAACACCCGTCATATAACGCTCTGCCCATTCCCAACCAAAGGCTTTTTCTAGTACACGCCGAGTTTTATCATTTTTTTGCTGTTGACTACAATAATCCCGTTGTCCCTGTAAATAAATGCGCGCTTCTTCCCCGGAAAGGGGCTGAGTTTCCCTAGCACATTTGCAGTGAATTGTCAAGAAATCTGTAACTCTTTGTAAAAATTGTCGTTCCTCGGCGGCGGTTTCGGGACGAATAAACAGACAATATTGGGAGAAAATATGACCCCAAGGCGGTAAATCACGAGCTTGGGCGAAATCAGCCCCAGGTAAAGCCGCTAAAGCTTGATTATAGGCACTAGGGAGAGTTTTATCGCTACTGGTGGGAGAAAGATCCACAATAGCGGCACTGATTCCCGCTTTGCCGGAGACTATATCACATCCAAACATCGGCAGCGGATATTCTGGACGGGGGAACATGACACAGTGAAGGATATCCAAACCATTGCCCAGTTTAGCCAGTTCTAGGTGCATTTTGCGGAACTGGGGAGTTTGATAGCAGCGATTCTCGATAATTAATTTTTCCCCTTCTAAACGTCCCTCCACATAGCCTAAACCTTCCGGCAACTCAAAGGGCGACAAATCAAGATATTTTTCCCAGTGGGACAGAATTGCTGTGGCTAATTGTCCAATCAGGGGATGAAGTAACGGTAAAATTTCAGGCTTGGTAACGGCTATCATAGGTCAGTAATCAGTAATCAGTCATCAGTTATCAGCTTTTTTCTCCCTATCACCCTATCACCCTATCACCCTATCACCCTATCACCCTATCACCCTATCACCCTATCACCCTATCACCCTATCACCCTATCACCCTATCACCCTATCACCCTATCACCCTAT
>NZ_JADBTX010000030.1:0-54567 GCF_020245945.1 Microcystis sp. M015S2 | reverse complement strand
GATACGCCGCAGGGTCGTCCCGTCGGTGAGGTCGCCATAATGAAGAAATAATTTAGCATCCGGCTGGTGGGGGTCAATGTAGATATGATCGATGCGATCGGTGTTAAAAGTTGAAGTACGACGGATGATACCGTGGACTTCATAGCCTTTTTCTAATAATAATTCGCTCAGATAGGAACCATCTTGACCGGTGATGCCGGTAATTAGGGCGCGTTTAGCTTCAGTCATCAGTAATTTACCTAATCGGAAAGAATAAAGACGATGGCAGGGTCTGACTGCTTATAGCACACTTTAGCCCCTCAGGACAAGTTTGGCTAGGTTGAGAGGGGACAAAAAGATGAATTGATTTTTTATCTGGGCTGCATAGATTCTAAATTGTTCTGACAATTTTCTCGAAATTTTCTGACTTGAAATTCCTTGACTTTGATTAATTGATAATTGTCTTTTCCCATGGCGAGGGAAAATTTGGCTTCGGTGTCATCAAGCAAATTTTGTGGGACAGCTTTCCACTGTTCTTTCGTTTGCCAATGGACAACGATAATTAATTCTTCCTCAATGGTGGGATTAATCCAAAGCTCCTTACCTAAAAAACCTGGTTGTTTTGCTAAAAACTTTGTCCAAATTTCTTGATCTTTTTGGATAAATTTTTCCCTAGCTTCGGGTTTAACTTGAAATTCTAACCACTCAATGACCATAGTAATTATCTCCTATTTTTTGGTTTTCATCAAGAATTCTTCTGTGAGTTTCATAAAAGCTTTGGAACCACTAGAAGAGGGCATGGCTGCTACCACAGGCACGAACATATCAACAGCTTTAGCTACATTAACATCCATAGGAATCGCATTAGCAAAAATTTGATGGGCTTGAAAATCCTGTTGTACCCGGCGCATGACTTGATTATAGTAGCGACTGAGTAAACCACCACCGGAAAGAATAAAAACTATACCGAGTAAACCGGGGTTAATCGGTTCGGTTTCTTGATGACTAGCTTTGAGTTTAACTATTCTTCTTTCTAATAGCTGAATGCCGACAATTGATAAAGGTTCGGGACGGGCAGGTAGTAAATAAAAATGACTGCTACATAGACCACTACGAGTTAAAAGATTATAGCCTGGAGCGCAATCCATGATAATATAATCGTAACGGTCTTTAATGGGGTCAATGATTTTTTGAATTAGGATTCTTTCCAGGTTATTCCAAGCATGATCAAAGCCTAAATCTTCCTGTAAAATTGCTTGATGGTGCAGGGTTTCTGAGACGACATATTCATCATAAAGTTCGATATCTCCTGGCAGTAAATCTAAGCCTTGAATTTCACAGACTGAAGGGACGATAATATCATCAATAGTTAATTTATTGTAGGGATTGGGTTTGATAATTGCTTCTAATAAATAGCTTAAAGTGCGTTTTTTGCGACGCAGTTGAGCGAATTCGTGAGGGGACATTAAACTAAGAGTCGCACTGATTTGAGCGTCTAAATCGAGGACAAGGACTCGTTTTTGCTGAAATTTAGCTAAACAGGTGGCAAGATTGACGGTAAGAGTAGTTTTTCCTACTCCTCCTTTCATATTAACGGTGCTGATGACAGTGGCCATTATGGGAATTCCTTTCTAGTTAACCGATGGAATATCTCGACGTAAAACTTGCCCGTTGGGAGCCATAATCAGAGGAGGTAAACTGGTAATATTGATCGCCTCTTGGGTTTTCATGTCGTAGGTGGTGTAAACTGTTTCCTGTTGATGGGGATTAATATCGACAATTGTTAGGGTTTTTCTGGGTGCTTGTTCACTGTTCAATAACCGTCGCGGTCCACTGCCTAAAGCTCCCGCGTGTAATAATTGTAATTGCCCCCGTTTACCCGGATAGTAAGCGTGAGCGTGGCCACTAATATAAGTATGCACCTGATAGCTTTCTAAAAACGCTCTTAATTGCTCGGCATCGGCTAAATAATCCCCCGGTCGATTTCTGCCCACGGCAATACCGTAGAGCGGTAAATGACCGATTACTAGCCGCATTTTAGCATTTTTAGCGTCGGTACTACTCAAGTTTTTTGCTGCCCAATTTAGTTGTTCCCGAGAGATTAAATGAGTGGAGGCATCCCAAACTAGATAGAATATACCATTTTGAGTGAAAGTATAATAAAAAGGAAAGCCAGTTTTATCGATAAAATTTAAACTTGTATGATGTTGGGGGTTTTGCCAATAATCTTGGGCTAATTTTCTCTCCTTAGCATAGATAAATTTTCCTGCGGATAAAGCTCCAGAAGCGTCATGATTACCGATGGTAAAACCAAAAGGTATTTTAGCAGCTCGCAGGGGCGCGGCGATATGACGATCAAAGGCTGACCACATGGCGTTAATTTTTGCCTCTGTCAGGCTGGTTTTTTGTCCTGCCACCATGTCCCCACCACAGAGGACCAGATCGGGTTTATGATTGATAATTAAGGGGATGGCTCGATCGATTTCGGGATCGTAAGTAGTGGAACCGTATTGACTATTAAGGTCACTAATCACAATTATCTTGACTTTTTTCGCTTTTTGTGCTTGTTTAACAGCCGACTCAGGGGGATTTTTGGAAGTAACAGGCTGTAAAATTTGATGAGCGCAAGCTGCCAAGCTAAAACCGCCTAAACTGCCACTAATAAGCAAAAATTTACGGCGTTGCATAGGCTATCAATCTCGTCTTTAATTGAGGTCACGTCAGTTATTGTAGCAATTTTTGTCCCTTCGATCGCTTTTTTGTTGATCATCCTAATTAACCATCAGGAGATAACTTGACAATTCTCTTAACTTCTTTTGCGCCTTGGTTATGCCATCACTGGAGTAATTCCTCCGATGATTTGTTAGTATCTATTCAAGATAATTATCCAAAAAATCTTTTATTTTTGCGTCAACTTCCCGTTAATACCCATCGAGCCAGTGAACGAGTTATCAAAGCTATTCAAGACAAAAAAACCGATTTAGTTATTTGTTGTGGCATGGCGGAAAGTCGTTATCGTTTAAGTTTAGAATCTCAAGCTAGGAGTAGCACAAAAAAGTTATTGACATCAATTCCGTTGCCAGATTTAATTAAAAACCTTGACTATAGTTATATCAGCGATAATGCCGGTCAGTTTGTCTGCGAAGAGTTATATTTTCAAGTCTTAAAATATCATCCGAGAGCCTTATTTGTTCATGTGCCGCTTTTAACTGATAAAAATTTTGCTATTATTCAAAGGGATTTTCAGAAAATTATCGCCCTTAGCCGTTAGCTCATATAATTCGAGAGTAAGTTTCAAGGGAAAAAGGAAAAAGGATATACTGGTATTTTGCCTTAATTGCCCTCCTCGACTTGAGAGCGCACCTGAGATTCATAAATCTCTTTACCACGTCGGGCAAATTCTTCTTGGCTGTAGAGGGGTGGTCGTACTATCATTGGTTTGACCCGGTTGCAACTTTTGCCCCCCCATTTTAACCCAAACATTGGGAATCTTCGCTAACATTCCTCAACTGGTCCCACAAGAGCGGCATCGCACTTAAACCCACAGCTGCAATCAATGGGCATGGTGCGTTCCCCAAAATCGATCGCTGGAGCAGTAGGAACCACATTAGGGAACGCACCCTAGGGAGATAGCGTACTGCTACGCAGTGCCTTCGGCATCGCACTATAGATTTAGCGGTTCCATTGAATGCTTTAGCCGGCGGTCGGGTGCAGTGATTTGTTAGACGCTCGCTTAATTGGCAACCTAACTAATCTATCTTTATGAGCCAGTTGCTTCTGCTTTAAGTCATTAAAAATAGCTCTTAAGTCATATTGAAACGATTGAGCGTATTCTTCTCTATACTTGTGAATTTCATCGAGAATTTCATTTTTATACATGACTAAACCTCTAGGTTATATCCAATAAGCTCATAAGGAGTGCAAATAACTGGCAATATATATCCGAGATCAGAACTAATCTGAGCCAGCTTACGCTGAATTTGGGCATTTGCCATGTGCTTGCAGTTCCATGTTAGCAAATAATCTAAGTTATAGACGGTTGCTAATGCCATATGTAAAGCGTCGTTAGATGCCTTTAGGGGCAGATTGCTTTGAGTCAGAAACGCTTGCGAAAGTTCAAACGCATCTTCCGTAAGTTCGAGAAGCATTAGGGATTGTAACAAGTTTAACCGTTGAGCGGCGATTATCGGATCTCCCTTAGCTGCCTCATCTTCAACGATCTCTGATGCGTAAAGCGTAAATGAGCTACTATGTTCGTTCCACCAATCCTGGGTGATCTTGATATTAGCAGCAACGATCAGATTGTCAGTGGGTCTGGCGGTTAAATGCCCAAAAATACTTGTTTCAATATAGACGCTTCCATTCACGGCAACCTAGAATATCTTTTCGCTCTCTATCCTACCTTATTTAATCTTGGTTTTGAGGGTGTTGGGTAACAGCCGCCAACCCAACCGACAGGATCAGCGTACTGCCACGTAGTGCCTTCGCCATGGCACTTTAACCCACAGCTGCAATTAATGTCCATGGTGCGTTACCCAAAAATCGATCGCTGGAGCAGTAAGAGCCACATTAGGGAACACACCCTACAAGATCAGCGGCGATCGCACTACCCCCAAGACATCAAATCTTCTACTGTCAGAGAAGACTTGCTTAGTGAAGCAGATATTGTAAGATTCAACTCAGAGGGGCAAGGAAGATTGTCGGCATAAACTGCTCCGACAATATTATCGCAATTTTCAGTTTTCTTGCCGATATAGAAGACATCAGAGAATATTCTCCTGCCTGGCTGTAGATCTCCACAATCAATCTCAATAGTTAGTTGGTCAGTAGTTTGATTGATGCACACATTGCCTGGTGTCTTAGTAAATCTCATTCTATTTAGATTTAGTTCTGGTCCGAGAGATTGCTTTTTGGGCATTTGAGGAAGATTTTCCTTTTGGAGCATTTCTATCTGCATTAAAGAGTTAACTGAGAACTCGACTCTGACATTGCGCGCAGCGACACGCCCAACATTTGAGATAGATAGTCGAACTGGGCGAAATAACTTACATACATAGATATAGTGAGCTAACTCACGGTAATATTGATGATTTGTTCTATACGCTGATATTGAATCAAGTATATAGGAATTTCTGGGCAAATCAGGCAAAGATGGGGGCAAGTTGCATAATTCAGCTTCAATTGATAAGTGTGAGCCAATCAGTTCCTTAGTATCTGGGTTGGAAAATACAACCGCAAGATTAGCGTCAATATCTTCAGGTTCCACCCTCATTTGTGCAATTTCATCTAAAGTAGCCGGTTTTTGTGGATCGGTTGAACTTCCTCTCCTCACATAAACCTTATCTTTATCCAGCTTTCCATATTTCTTCTTAAGATATATTGGTCTTGTTTGCTGTTCAATTCGGATAACACCTACTTGCTTGCCCTCAATAGTTGCGGCCTCGTAATGAAAGCGAACTGGCTGATTAGTGAGACTGTTAATAAATTGTTGAAGTGTGTGATCATCAAGATGATTTTGTATTCCTATTACTTCACTTTTTCCGCCCCGTACTTCCTCTACTCCAATCAAGATATAGGCATCGGATCTTCGCCATGCGTTTGCGAATCCTAAAATATCCTTGACAAGTTCAGACTTCTCTTCCTCACTTGCCTTGGAGAATGGATATTGTTCTTTTTTGAAATCAAGCGTTGGACTTTCTTCTTCGTAAAGTAGGCTTTCAAGTAACTGAGTTTTCATTTAATTTGCTTTTTATGTATTAGTAACTGTACTAAGTCACAGGGGGAACTCGTAGCTTAGAAGTGTACGTCGGACTAGATGCTATACGGAAACTTTCCACATATCACGCCAAATACGCATTTTTTCAGGAATCTTTCCGTATATTACTCTCCTGTATAGCGATCGCAAGAACTCTTCCTATAACATTACAATAAGCGTGTTATGCCGAATTATTATAGGCGTTCTCAGATGTTTTGAAAATCCCACAGGGTGGCCGATACAAAATTAAGTTATACTTCATCTTTATGAGAAAGGCTGCCATACCGGAATCTAATTTTGGGGGGATTGACTACCATATTTAACTTCATTTGTCAAGAAATTCGCTCATTTTTAGGTGCGATCGCTTTTTACACGATTATTCCGGTTCCGATTGCCTGGCCGGATTTTGGTAGAATTGCCCGATGGATTCCCTTAGTGGGCTTATTTTTGGGTTTAATTCTGGTTTTGCTCGATATAACTCTAGCTGGTCTGGGAATGCCACCCCTAACTCGTGCAGTTGTCCTTGTGGGGGTTTGGGTTTATCTAACGGGAGGACTACACCTTGATGGAGTTAGTGACACGGGCGATGGTTTAGCTGTCACCGACCCCCCGCGTCGTTTAGCGGTCATGGCCGATAGTGTTACTGGGGCCTTTGGAGTCATGGCCGTGACCATGGTTTTGCTGCTCAAAATCGCCGCTTTGACGGATTTAAGCGATAATCGAGCCTTAGCTCTAATTTTAGCGCCAATTTGGGGACGTTGGGGGCAAGTAATGGCGATTGCTATTTATCCCTACCTCAAACCCACCGGTAAGGGAGCCTTTCATAAAGTGGCTTTTTGTCTGCCTTGGGACTGTGGGGGAGTAATTTGGGGGTTAATCGCCCTATTTGGCGGTCTAAGCTGGGGAATAATCGCCATTAGTGCCGGAATCGCCCTCGCTCTGCTTACTGGTTACTGGTTATATCGTCGTCTTCGGGGTCACACCGGCGATACCTACGGTGCGGTGGTGGAGTGGACAGAGGCTCTATTCTTGGTTTTTTTAACAATAATTAGCTAATTTTTGCCCTCCACGGCCCGTAAACGGGTTAATTTCAGGGTAAATTTTCCCCCACCGGTTTCTCCGAAAGCTCTCACCCGAATAATATATTTACCCGACTCGGTAATGCGGGCAAAGAGGAGGGCATTAGTGCCACCATCGGGACCATCATCATTTTCCGCTACAGTGGAACCATCGTCGGCCAGGAGAATTAAAACTCCATCAAAATTTTCTGATTTCAGATCGATGGCCACCTGATCATCCTTGTCCAAATCTACGGTATAATCTCTGGCAAACCCCCCCTCACCCGTGGGAATATCTTTGTCGGTGAGAGTATCGTTAATTTCTTTATTGAGGATTAGGGGGACGGGACTATAGATTTTTTCCGCTCGCACTGGCAAAGATTGACCGCTTAACCAGAATAAAGTGAGCAAGACGCATAAACCAGAATAGCGACCAGTCAAAGGGAATCTTGTCATAGGGGCAGGTATTCGTTTTCTCAATCTCCCTATTCTACAAAAAACTGATAACTATCAGCAGTTCGACAAAATTAAATTCAGAATCTGGAAAAGGGGAACACTGGAACTGCGGAACTGCGGAAGGTAAAAATATCTGTAATTAATTTTGTTAATTATGAACGTAAATTAGTTTTGCAAAATTAATTTCTTGGTTAGGATAGGCACTCATGTACTCATGCAAGAGGTAGTTAGATATGTGTAATTAATTTTGCTTAGGTAGTTATTCCTTGCTGGCAAAAACAAGTAAAAAAATCTCCCTTTGAGCAAGGGAGTAAGAGGGAAGATAAAAACCGTTTAAGGTAATTGCTGTGATCATTAATTGACAATATTTAAAGGAGATTGATTGAAAAATGAACTAGAAGTTAAAAACTTAAAGAGGGTTTTTCCGTGGGCAAAGAAGCTAGAGATTGCATGATATGATAGGCTTGACCGCGATAGGTAACGGCTACCTGTTTCTGAATAGTTTGAGCAACACCACGGTTTTTTAAATAGGGAACACCACGATAACCTAAAATCATCGGACTGGAAGCAACGGGGGCAGTGGGATTTTTCTCGTAAACAATGCCGCGATAGGTTAATTTCATAGCTGTCTCTGGAGATAATTAGTGAGTTAGTAATATCTCCAGAGACAGCGAAATTAATTCCAGAAAAGCTCAACTTTTTTGTAGGTAAATATCCTACCAAGAAGACCCGCGATAGCGCATTTCTCGACGCAGAGCATAACGACGGGCAAAATTGGGAACATCGCCCCGATGACCTAATAAAATCACCGTATCGCCTTGCTGTAGAATGGTGGAATTGTCGGGATGGGCGATGACACGACCATCAAATTGACGCACAGCAACGATAATAAAAGCACCCTGTCCCCGCACTTCCATCTGACTGATGGGTTGTCCCAAAAAGGGCGAATCGCTTAAAATCGAGTATTCTTCAAATTGCAGGTCGATATCGGCTAATAATTCGTTAAGATTGCGCCTACCTTCATCTTCCTGTAAAAAATCGATTGCGGCCGGATGGGTGATTAAATGGGCCATTCTCTCTGCTCCAATGGTAGCAGGTAAGACCACTTGATCGGCCCCGGCTAGTTTTAATTTTTTCTCGGTGCTGGGATATTCTCCCCTGGCGATAATGTATAGTTGCGGACTGAGTTCTCTTGCGGTTAAAGTGATGAAGACATTTAAGGCATCATCAGGCAACACCGTCGCTAAAACTCGCGCTTTGTCGATACCGGCTTTCTGGAGAATACTTTCATCGGTGGCGTTACCATTAAGAGTTATGTAACCTTTTTCCTGAGCTAATCGGATGCGCTCGGGGTTATTATCGACGATAATAAAGGATTGGGCTGTTTTTGCCAATTTAGTCGTTAGGATGCGTCCTATGCGCCCAAAACCGCAGATTATGACGTGATTTTCTAAGCATTCCATCTCTTTATTCATCCGGCGATCGCTAAAAGCTTTGTTAATTTCTCCCTCGGTGAGCATCTGAAAAAACCCTCCCACCACATAAACGGCCGAGGTGGTCCCACAGACGATAACTAACATGGTAAAAGCTCTCAGACTGGGAGTGTTAATCGGTTTAACTTCCCCGAAACCCACCCCAAATATGGTAATTATCACCATATAAACGGCATCAAGAAAACTCCAACCGTAGGCCATATAACCGATAGTTGCCCCGACTACCGTAGCGAGAAAAAAACTCGCCCCGATGATAATCCTTTTCAGTGAACTTTGCATCGATTTCCGTGACCTGACCATCTAGCCATTAGCTTACAGCAGAATCGAGGAGACTCCGAGACAGGAGGCAGGAGGCAAAAGGCAATAGGCAAAAGGCAATAGGCAAAAGGCATCCCTTCTCCCTTCTCCCCAATTCATAATTCATAATTCATAATTCATAATTCATAATTCCCTTGAGACTTGACATTGGGGACAAAAATGAGCCGAGCGTCCACTTAATTTAATTCTGGCAATAGTTGCACCGCAAAGACGACAATTTTCGCCAGTACGTCCATAAACCCAGGCCATCGCCCCATAATTGCCATTAACTCCCGTAACGTGGAGAAAATCGCTAAAACTGGTGCCGCCTTCAGCGATTGCAGTTTCCAATACAGAAATAATGTTTTTTGTCAATAAGTCTATTTGCTCAATTTTCAAGAGATTAGCGGCAGTTTGGGGATGGATACCACTTTTAAAAAGAACTTCATCTGCGTAGATATTGCCAATTCCTGCCACCACATTTTGATCGAGGAGAAAAGTTTTAATCGGACGACGACTTTTTTGAGAGTGACTATAGAGGTAATCGGCGGTAAAATTGCGATCAAAGGGTTCCAATCCCAGTTTTTTCAGACTGGTAATCACGCTTTCTGGGGTTTTATCGGCGGCAATCCACCAAATTTTCCCGAAAGTGCGGGTATCGACAAAGCGCAATTCTTGCTGATTGGCAAAAAAGAAGCGTAAGCGCGTATGAATCGGCAGGGGAGTGGTATCTTTTACCCAGAGCAATTGTCCGGTCATACGCAGATGAACCCCGATACTGCTACCATTATCTAAATTGGCGAGGAGATATTTGCCTCGGCGCTGCCAATTGGTAATCGTGGTCTGAGCAATTCCTTGCAGAAAAGTTGCCTCGCAATTAGGATAGGCTAGGGTACGCTGTAATAATACTTCCCCACCGATAATTTTTTTGCCCTGGGTAACTTGATTTAACCCGCGACGCACCGTTTCTACTTCTGGCAATTCTGGCATATAAGTGATTGAACAAAATTAAGTTCTTGGTTAGGGTAGGCAAAAGGCAAAAGATAGATAAACAGAACTTTTCATCGGGAAACGACACCAGATTAACGTCAATTCTAATTTAACTTTAACATTTCAATGGTATCAATTATTTCCCGTTCAAAACCGACTTGAGCGCGATTAGTTTTACCACCAATATAAAAGCGATCGCCCGATTGTAAAGCCCAAATTTGCGAATGGGAAAAGTAACTCATTACCACTCCCATCATCAATAAAGCAAAACCTAAATAGACGATAGGCACTCCCGGATCTGCCTTAATTTGTAAACCTGTACTGCCGACTAATTCGACTATTTTTAGATTAACTCCATTGATAGGAATCGTCATTCCTTCTCGTACAGCAGAGGTTAAATCTCCCTTAGCATCATAGACAATTACCGTACCTTGTAGATCTCTGGTTAAAAGAGAAACTCCCTCACTAAGATCGGTTTTAGTCGGAATCCAAGTTCCCCAGATTTGTCCATTACCTTTGGTGTCTAAACTAGCCATCGGTAGCTGTAGGATCGGACTATTATTCACCTGTACTTTTACCCCAGCAATTCCCCAACTGGTTTGATAAAAAGTCACCCCTTTATGGTGCAAAGGTTGATTAACTTGAATAGTTTTGCGATCGATCTCCTGTCCTTGATTATCGATCACCGACAAATCAGAATAAAATTGTTCTACGTCACCTTTAGGACTATAATCAATCCAAAAACGATTAACTTTAATCCCCCAATCCTTAGGGAGAGAATTTTTAGATAAGGGTCCAGCTTCAATAATATTTTTAACCTGAAAACTATCGCCACTAGCTACCATTTCTTGAGCGAAAAACCCCGTTAACGCTCCCCAGATCGCTCCCGCTAAAATAATTAACATGGCTGCATGAACGATAATCGGACCGATTTTACCGATCAGACCTTTACGAGCATAAAGACTGTTATTTTCTAGAAAAACTTTGTAGCCTTTTTTTTCTAATAGAGGGGTGAGGGATTCTAGGGAACCGGTTTCTAATTCAGCACTTAAAGCTAGTTTTTGAAATTGGCGAGATTGTTGATAAAATTGCCAGTTTCTGGCCGCCTTTAAAGCGGGGAATTGTCGTCGGAAGGTGCAAGCGGTTAAACTGGAACCAAAGAGAATTAATAATGATAGATACCACCAAGTGCTATAAACATGATTTAATCCCAATAGTAATAAAAATTTCCAAGTCAGAAAGCCAAATAAAGCGGGTTTCTCAGGATAATTAGCTTGGTAAAAAGATAGAGATTGTCCCTGTTCTATTACCGTCCCAGAAATGCTAAAAATAGCGATTAAAAGTAAGAGGATAATTGCCAATCGCAGATCGGCAATAGTCTGGATAAATTTACGTCCCCATTGGACCGGTCTATTCTTTAAATTTGAGGAAGTTTCCGATATAGTCATAGTTAAAAGTTTTGCAATTCTAGCCAATTATCCATTGTAACTCTCCACCATCACAGCAGACGGGATAATAAAGAAAAAACTCCAAAACCGATTAATAAAACCCCACTGACAGGATTAATCCACCCGGACCATTGACGCAGAGAAAGAAAGCTTTTCAGCGAGGCAGTAAAAGAACCGACGATAATTAGGGGTAAAACATAGCCGGCAGTGTAGGATAACAATAATCCCCCTCCTAAGCTTAAATCTCCCGTATTTGCCACCCATGCCAATAAAGTTGCCAGAACAGGCGTACTGCAAGGAGAAGCGATTAAACCAAATGTTAAACCGAGAAGATAGGACCGCAAAATCGGGGGAAAATCGCTGGTAATCCAATCGGTAGCACCAAGGGAGGGGAAGCGCAGGGGTAATAATTCCAAGAGGTTTAACCCCATCAAAATAGCGATCGCACTGACGATAATTGGTAAACCGATCCCCACCTGTCCATAGACTTTTCCTAAAGTAGCGGCAATTAGTCCCAATCCCGCTAAGGTGGTGGCTAATCCCAGGGAAAACCATGTGGACTGCCAAAAGGCCGCTAAACGGCCTTGATTTTCGTAACCCCCGATATAAGCGACGGTAATCGGCAACATCGACAGCATACAGGGGGTAAGACTGGTGAGTAAACCGGCTAGAAAAATCACGGCAATACTGACAAAACTAAGGTGAGTTAGTTGGGAAGTCACTAAGCGATCGGTGTATTGTTCAAGGTGATAGAGTTGAGTCTGTAATTGGTCTAACATATTGGGGAATTTTTCAGGCTAAATTTGGCTCATTTCTAGGATATTACCATCGGGATCACCGACAAATAATGCCTTTCTACCCGAGGCACTCATTTGAATTGTATAACCTTGACTTTCTAGATAGTTACCCATGGCTGTCACGTCATCAATAGCGAAGGCAATATGAGGATTGCGTCCCCATTTTTCGGGATTGGGACGGTAGTTTTGGTAATTGGTATCGACAATTAAATGAATTTGATAATCTCCCACTTGATACCAAACCCCATCGTATTGAAAAGGGCGATCGATTCTAGTCAATCCTAGAACATTTTCGTAAAAGTTAACAGCTTTTTCTAGATCGGTGACTAAAATCCCCGTGTGTAAGGATTTTGTGATGTTCATAGTTAATATCTGACTCGCGGATCGAGCCAACTATAGGTTAAATCGGCAATTAAGTTAAAGATAACAATTAAAATCGCATAGATAAAGGTAATCGCCATCACTACGGGGGTATCACTGCGGGAAATAGAATCGATTAATAAAGCACCGATTCCCGGCACACGAAACACTTGTTCTGTAACTAAAGCACCGGTAAAAATTGAGGGAATATCGAGAGCAATTAGGGTGACAACGGGGATTAAAGCATTGCGAACTATATGCTTAGTGAGGACAGAAAAATTAGTTAGTCCCTTCGCTAAGGCAGTTTTAACGTACTCTTGGTGAATTTCTTCGGTTACGGAAGAACGCACGAAACGCATCAACATCGCCCCCTGATATAAGCTTAATACAGTTACGGGCATAATTGACTGTTTAACCTGCTCGACCAAACTATTAAAATCACTGATTTCTAGGGTACTGTTATAAAAAGATGGTAGCCAGTTTAACTGCACACTAAAGATAATTATTAATAATAATCCCGTCACAAAGGTGGGTAAAGAAAAGCCAAGCATCGAAAAAGTAGAGATGATTTTGTCTAACCAAGAATAGCGCTTGACTGCTGAAATTACGCCCAAAGGAAAAGCAATTAAAACCCCAAAAATATAGGCAATACCGACAATCCAGAGAGTTGTGGGTAAACGCTGCCAAATGAGGGTAAAAACTGGGCTGCGACTGGTGAAAGAATAGCCCATATCTCCTTGAAGAAATGCTAACAACCACTTGACATAACGCACGGGAAGGGGTTGATCTAATCCGAGACTTTTGCGAATATTTTCTCGCACCGCTTCTGTAATAGCAGGATTAGCGGCAAATTCCCCCATCGGATCCCCCGGCGCTAGGGCCAAAATGCCAAAAACCACCATACTAATAGCTAAAAGAGTGGGAATCGAAAATAATAATCTTTTCAGAAAATATTTGAGCATTTATTTACTACGCTTCCAGTCTTTGATGTTCCAAGTATTTCTATCCCAGGGAGTTAATTCAAACCCCGACAAACTATTGCTAATTGCCACCACATCGGCACGATGAACTAGGGGAATAATCACAAAATCATTAATTAACATATCATTCATTTTAATCGCTATTTCTTGCCGTTTTTCTGGGTTTAATTCTTGACTAAAAGCTTGCCATAATTTATCGTATTCAGGATTACAATAACGAGCATAATTATCCCCGGCCCAACCATCAGCTTTTTGGGGAATTTCACTACAGGTAAAGGTTTTAAAATAGGCTTTCGGATCGGGACTATTATTACCAGTAGTGTACATTTGTAGGTCAGCATAAAACTTTTCTACCGTGTCATCGTTAGCAGGATCGCTAGAAAAGAAAATACTGGCATCAACAGTTTTTAATTCTACTCCTACCCCGATCGCTTGTAAACTTTGTTTGATAATTTCTTGGGTTTTCTGACGAAGAGGATTGACGGTAGTTTGAAAAACTAATTTCATTTCTACCCCATTTTTATCCCTAGTACCATCACCATTACTATCTTTCCATCCCGCATCATCTAGTAATTTATTAGCCTTTTCTAGATTAAATTCATAGCTAGTATTGGGCGAATTATATTCCGATGGCATCACAATAAAATTAGGAGTTGTTTTCCCAGTAATACCATAAAGTTGCGTGGCAATAGTATCTCTATCAACGGCTAAAGATAAAGCTTCTCTTACTTTCACATCACTTAAAAAAGGATGGGGAAACTTAATACTAGACCTCTCACCTTCGGGAGTAGCTTGATTAGGATCACTCAGATTAAATAAAACTCGTTCAATCAAAGAACCGAAACTAGATATTAACTGACCCCGACCCGCTTTTTCTAAATCACTTAAAACCTTGGCCTCTACTTGCAAATTATAGGCATAATCCGCCTCCTGTGTCTGTAAAACCGCTCGTGCCGCCGAAGTTGCATCACCTCCTCCTTTTAATTCTATTCTTTGAAAACCTAACTTATCCGCTTCTCGAAAAAAAGAATTTTGTTCATAAACCGCCGTATCTCCCGGTTTAAATTCTACCACTTTATAGGGTCCAGTTCCCACCGGTAATAAATTGGCAGGGGCTTGGCGTGCCGTTTCATTGCTATACTTTTCATAGAGATGAGCGGGTAAAATCATCCCTTCTGTTCCCACAAAAACTAATGACCAAGCGGGATTAACTTGCTTAAAAGTTATTTTAACTGTATGGGGATCGATCGCTTCCACACTTTTAACTATTTCATAATTGCCAGCGCTAGTAGAACCAGTTTTCGGATTGGTAATAAAATTATAGGTAGCGATGACATCTTTGGCAGTAAAAGGAGTACCATCCGACCATTTAATATCTTTTTTTAGCTTCCATGTCACCGCTTTACCATCCTGGGCAACTCCCCCATTTTCAACAGTAGGAATTTCTGCCGCTAAAAAAGGAACTAATTCCCCTTTTTCATCGAAACTAGCCAAAGGTTCTAAGGTAATGCGACTCGCTTCTGAGTCTTTAAATCCCGTGGAGAGATGGGGATTTAAAATCGTCGGTGCTTGCCAATATAAAAGTTTTAAAGTTTCTGAATTATTATTGGTCGTTGCCGGAGGATTATTAGCTGTTTGTTGACGACAAGCACTAAAAAGCAGCGTACAACTAAGGGATAAAATTAACAGGGGCAAGAAAAGCGATCGCTTAAACATTTTTAATGACAATCAATAATTCAACAGGGTGACTTAGGTGATTCCCTACCCCACCAATAACAAGTTATCAGACATTGAGTCTTGATCTCGATCGATTAATTGATTATTTGCCTTTATCCATTCCTAGTCAAGTTATCGAGAAAAATAATTAAATCCCGTCAAATTCCCCTAAAACTTTCACTTCTGGTTCTAACCAGAGGGACCAGCGATCGAACACTTGTTCCTGCACATGACGAATTAAACGCAGAATATCCGAGGCTTTTGCTGAACCAATATTCAGGATAAAATTAGCGTGTAATTCTGATACTTGCGCCCCACCAATTTGATAACCTTTTAATCCCATTCCCTCAATTAAAGCCCCGGCAAATTGCGGTTTAGGATTGCGGAAAACACTACCACAACTGGGACGATCATAGGGTTGGGTACTTTTGCGATGGCGTAAATTATGGGTAGTAATTGCCATTATTTCCTCACAATTATCGGTAGCTTCTAACTGAAATGTGGCTTCGACAACTAAACGTTGATCCCCTTGCAGAGAAGAACTGCGATAACTATAATTTAAATCTTCTTTGCTTAAAGTTTCTAACTGACCATCGGGATTTAATACCAGCGCCCGCACTAATCGATCCGCCACACAGGAGGTATGCGCCCCCGCATTCATCACCACAGCACCCCCCACCGTACCGGGGATACCCACCGCCCATTCTAGGCCCCTCCAGCCCCTTTTTGCCGCTCTCCAAGCTATTTTTGGCAGGGGTTCCCCCGCCGCTGCTGTAATCGTAGCAGTTTCGGCATCAAAACAACTCGATCGCAGATGGCGAGTATTGAGGACAAGTCCGGGTAAACCTCGATCGCTGATTAGTAAATTTGAACCAGCCCCCAAAACAGTCAAGGGTAAATCTTGCGCTCGCCACCAAGCGAACACTTCTCTTAATTCCTCTAGATTAACTGGTTCGGCATACCATTGCGCTCTTCCCCCCACCCGGTAGGAAGTGAAATCAGCTAGAGAAACAGAGGTTTTAATCATAGGGTTTTAGGGGTTGGAAATTATAAATTATGAATTATAAATTATGAATTATGAAGTAGGGAGAGGGGAGAAGGGAGCGGGGAGCGGGGAGAATAAATAAAAATAATCTCCTGAATCCTGTCTCCTGACTCCTGACTCCCGACTCCTATACTCTAACTGCTAATTGTTCGCGGTAAAGAGAGAGCATTTCGGGGATAACTTGATTGAGATTGCCGGCGCCGAGGAACATGGCTAGATCCCCTGGTTGGAGAATTTCTAGCAGGAATTGACCTAAAGAACTCAATTCAGGGTGATAGTAGGCGTTTTTATGGTGTTTTCTCACCTGTTCGACTACTTGCTGCCCGGTGATGTGATCGATATTCACTTCCCCGGCACTATAAATATCCGTTAAGACTACCACATCGGCGGAACTGAAAGCGGAGCCGAATTCCTCTAAAAAGGCAGTGGTGCGACTGTAGCGATGGGGTTGGAAAATAGCGATCGAACGTTGGTACTGTTTGCCTTCTACCTTCAATTTTGCCGCCGCTAAAGTAGCCAACAATTCGCTAGGATGGTGGGCATAATCATCGATAAAAGTAATGCCGTTTGCCTCTCCCTTGTGTTCAAAACGGCGTTTTGCCCCGGCAAAAGTAGCGATCGCATCGGCAATAACGGCAAATTCTAAACCGAGATAACGTCCGATAGCCACCACTGCCAAAGCATTACTAATATTATGTTGCCCCGGGATTTTCACTTCCATTTGTCCCAGATAACTGCCTTTTTCCCAGACGGAAGCTTTCATCATTCCCTGTTCATAGATAATCTCGCTGACGGTGTAATCGGCACCTTTTTCGGGATCGAGACTATAACTGATTGTCGGACGGAAATGCTCGGCGATCGTGTCACAATCTAAACAAGCGACTAAAATCTGGCACTGATTGGCGAATTCATGGAAAGTATCGATAACTTCGCTTAAATTCTGGTAATGATCTGGGTGATCTAGCTCAATATTAGTGATTACGCCGATTTTCGGGGCGTGCTTGGTTAGGGAACCATCGGACTCATCGGCCTCTGCCACCAAAAAACGCCCTTGACCGAGACGAGCGTTACCTTCCCAAGCGTCCACCTCACCACCGACAATGATCGTGGGGTCTAATCCCGCTTCTAACAAAACGTAACCGATTAGGCTGCTAGTGGTGGTTTTGCCGTGGGTGCCAGCGACGGCGATACTGTCGTAATCAGCGATTAAAGCCGCTAAAACGTCGCTACGGTGAAAAATTGGGTATCCTAAGTCTCTGGCCGCTTGATATTCCTTATTATGGTCATTAATCGCCGTGGAGCAGATTACTTGCGGAACTGTTTGGCTACTGTTTTGAGGGACCGGAGAATGAAATACAGCTAAATTATTGGCCTCTTGACGGTGGAAAATGTGCGCTCCCGCTCCCTGTAGCCGTTGGGTGATATGAGTAGGACGTAAATCGGAGCCAGACACGGGTAAATTGCGCTTGGCTAAGATATAGGCGAGGGCTGACATCCCAATACCGCCAATACCGATAAAATGGAAAGGTTGGCCGTTAAAATTAACTTTTTTCACTGTTTTCACTCCTCAGACCCACGATTATATAAGTTTTAAACTCGATCGGTAGTAAAGTCAACTTCATGATAGGGGCATTTGAGCAGAATGCCAAAATGTTGCCCAGTCACCTTGCAAAATCCTTGACGCAGAATTAAAATTTTTTCTCCCAATTCCTTTTTTTACCGAGCTTTGCCAAACGTCCCAAAAATCGGTAAAACCCTACACCCCACAAGCTGCCCCCACGAACCTAATTAGGGCAGCCATTCCAGTAAAATTCCCACGGAGCTATCTTTACGAGCGCGGGAATTTTGGGCTTGAATATCGGCGGCTAAACGTAAATTAGAGGTAATCGCATAACCAACCGAAAGAGTAGTCAATCCCACCTCGTTATCACCACCGGGGGAGATAAAACTCTGACTGACGGTGATATCTGCCGCCCCCGTGCGAGAAAGGGCTAATTTGAGCTTTAATCCTAAGTTAAGCCCATCGGTGCTGTAATTTCCTGTCTGAATGTAACGATAGCCCACCATGGGAGCTAGATTGACATAATCACCCAAAGGGAGGAGATAGTATTGTAAATTTCCTCCTATTGCCGTCCTTTTGCCGTTAAAAGCCGTCTGATAATCGCCGCTTAGGGTTAAACTGGTTTGACCGAAAAACACATCTTCTACCCCCAAAATCACGCCACTGGAATTATCGGTAGAAGGAAACTCTGCATACCCTAAACGGATACGAGTGCGAAAACTAGGATCGCGGCGAATATCTTCGGCGATATCGGGTATTTTTTCTAACCAACGCTCTAAAACCGGGCTTTCTTGCCGAATTTTCGGATCTAAGTCTAAATCCGTTTCTGCCCACACAGCACCACTCGCCCCCCATAATAAACTAAGAGCGATCGCATTTACAGAACAGCAAGAGAGCTTAAACATGATCTGCATTATACCTATTAGCTGTCACATCGGTCGGCGGTCGTCAGGAGTCAGTAGCCGGTCGTCAGCAGTCAGGTGATAGGGGTTTAGGGAAATTTCAGCCAAATGCTCCACTACCCCACTTCATAATTCATAATTCATAATTCTCCGGCACTCCCCCAAAGGTTACAATCAAAAAAGATCAGATTCTCCGTTATTCTTGAGAGGACGGGGGCAGTAGGAGCAGCAATAGTGGTCAGAATATTAAAACTTTCGCAATTAAGTAGCGCGGAACGGGCAAAACTTCAGAAAAGAGCCGAGTTAGATATTGATAACGCCCTCAAAGTCGCTCAAACGGTGATAGAAACCATCCGCGAACGGGGAGATGCTGGCGTTGTGGACTATGTGCGGCGTTTTGACTACGAAGGTGCGACGGTAGAAAATATCAAAGTCAGCGAGGCAGAATTTGAGCGGGCTTTTCAGTTAATTGAACCGGAAGTAAAAACTGCCATTGAACAGGCTTTCCGGAATATTCAAGAGGTACATCGTCGCCAAATGCCGGAAGAAACACTACTGGCAGAAATTGAAACCGGTGTCTTTGCCGGCGAAAAAATCTCTCCTATCCCCAATGTGGGTTTATACGTTCCCCGGGGCCGCGGCGCTTTTCCCTCGATGATGTTAATGTTAGCCATCCCGGCAATGGTGGCAGGAGTGGAAAGAGTTGTCGTTTGCACTCCCCCCGATAAACAGGGCAACGTGGAGCCGGTTTCTCTGGTGGCGGCGCAGATGGCTGGAGTCAGAGAAATTTATAAGTTAGGGGGCGTACAAGCGATCGCCGCTTTGGCTTTGGGAACAAAAAATATCAAAAGGGTTGACAAAATTACCGGTCCGTGCAGCGTCTATGGGGCGGCGGCCAAGCGGTTACTGTTCGGTACTGTGGATGTGGGTTTGCCGGCCGGTCCAAGTGAGTCGATAGTTTTGGCCGATGAGTCCACCGATGCCCGTTTAGCGGCCTTGGATTTATTAATTGAAGCGGAACACGGGGCGGATTCGGCGGCTTTATTAGTCACCCACTGTGAAGATTTAGCGATCGCTGCTAGTGAATATGCACAGGAATACCTGCAAAAACTCCCAGATTGGCGACGGGAATTTTGTGAGGCGGGTTTAGCCGCCTATGGGGGCATAATTTTAACCGATAGTTTGCAGCAATCCCTCGATTTTGTCAATGAGTACGCCCCGGAACATCTAGAGGTTTTAGTTAGTAATCCTTTTGCCATTCTGGGCAAGATTAAAAATGCTGGCGAAATTCTCCTGGGAAATCATACTCCTTCCTCTATGGCTACCTACGCCATCGGAGTCAATGCTGTGCTGCCGACGGGAAGTTTTGCCCGTTCCTATTCGGCGGTTTCGGTTTATGATTTTCTCAAGCGCTCTACTTTGGCTTATGTCACCCCTGAAGGCTTTGAAAAGTTAAAAGAAACCACGAAAACTTTAGCCGAGTACGAAGGTTTTCCCGCCCATAAATTAGCAATTCAACACAGGGAAATTTTACTCTAAATACAGGGAATAGGAAACAGGGAATAACTTAGATATGTAGGCAAGCTTATTTTTTAAATTCAGAACGTAGGTTGGGTTGAAGCATGAAACCCAACGCCCGCATGGGTTACGCTACCGCTAACCCATCCTACAAATAATTGTGCCTCCCTACTTAAAACACCTGAAGAAATTGCCAAAACTTACTCATCTTTGAGCTTAGAACAAGTTTATGCAACAATTTTGTACTATTTGCATGAGCAAGAAAAAATAACCAATTATTTAACCGAATTGTCTAAGGTGTAATCAGCAAGACTGAGGGAAAGTAAGTTCGGTAGCGGTTGACATCTCTCGTTAATAGGGACATGGCAGTGACAGCAGCGTGAGCGCCGATGTAGAAATCCGGTAAGGGAGAACGTCGCTCACCTCCACGACGACGATATTCCAAAAAGCTTTGTCCTGCTAAAAAAGCTGCAGCATAGGGTAAAGAATCTCGGCGAAAGAAGTCTTCTGGTAGGGCTGCTTCTACCTCCTCGGGTTGATTAAACCCGATTGAGATTTCTGCATAAATAATTGGGTTAATCACTAAATTTCCTTGCTCCGCATAGTTTGTGAGCATTTGAGCCGACCACTCAAACCATTGCGGGTCTTCGGTTACAACATCAAGAATGACGTTGCTATCTACCAGAATGTCGGTCATGAGTCACGGGTCGCTTGCATGATGTCGTTGGTTGTTAGACGGCTAGTTGCTTTGCCACGGATAGCGGCAATCAGTTGCTTTCCCCGGCTTAGGGTTCTAGGCTTGCGAATTTGCAAGATATCCCCAATCACTTCCAGCTGGATTTCTGTACCGGGTAACAACCCAAGCTTTTCTTGAATATCAGGGGGAATAGTGATTTGTCCGTTAGGGCTAATTTTCATGGTGTTTTTCTGCATATACTAACAAATAATCGGAAGAGTCAGTGCCACTGGCTGCTTGACCCCCCCCAAACGTTTACCTGGGAATAACTCTGATTTATTATCCTGTATCCTATTTGGTACTATGATAAGAGCAGAGAATCAGGCAAGCATTTTATGAAAAAAGTAATTGTTATTTTAATTCTGGGTTTTCTGAGCGAACAAATATCAATAAAATCACCAATTTCTGGCAATCAAACCCTCAATAATTTAGCCGTAGCTAACAACAATAATCGTCCCAAATTTCGGTGCGATGGTAGAACTCACTGTTCCCAGATGACCTCCTGTGCAGAAGCGACTTTTTTCTTGAGAAATTGCCCCAATGTCAAAATGGATGGAGACGGTGATGGAGTTCCCTGTGAAAGTCAATGGTGTGGAAAAAAATCCTCAGAAAAATGTTGGGAAAGTTTTCCAGATAACTAATTTTGGTTCTTCACCCCAATTCTCTCATTTAAAGAATTGGGGTAAAAACAATTAAGAAGCAGTAATCACGGGAGAATTAAGATATTGATAATTCCAGTCCGATTGTTGCCAAACGCGACCATCAAGGGCAATTTGTTCGATTAAACTAGCTAATCGTAAAGCTTTTAAAGCTTGTTCCCCACCGACAGAAGGTTGGTCCCCACCGCGCACACAATGAACAAAATGTTCTAATTCCGCGTGTAGAGGTTCAATATTGCTGGTATAAACCTTTTCAATTAAACCATCTTGACGGTAGAGAACTTGACCGTAATCGGTGCTATAGTTAGCGGTGGTTTGCCGGTGAATGAGGATTTCATTATTGAGAAAATCCGCTTCCGTGAGAGAATTTTTACAGTGGGCCGCTAAACGGCGAATCTTACGATGAGTCACCTTACTAGCGGTTAAATTAGCCACCACTCCATTACTAAAACCAAGGGTTGCAGTGACATAATCGAGATAACCAGAATCAGTGGCAGCGCGACTACCACTAGCGGTTAATTTCACCACGGGAGCGGCGACTAATTCTAAAATTAAATCTATATCGTGGATCATTAAATCTAACACCACCGACACATCATTAGCGCGCTGGGAATAGGGACTCATGCGATGGGATTCAATCGCTAAAATCTCCTCGGTTTTCAAGACCTTCGATAACTCTTGGAAAGCGGGATTAAAACGCTCGATATGACCCACTTGCAGAATACAATCGTGATCGGCTGCCGCATTGACTAAAGATTCCGCTTCACTAATACTAGCGGCGATCGGTTTCTCGATCAAGGTATGTACTCCCGCTTGCAGACAGTCCATCCCGACTCGATGGTGTAACCGCGTGGGGACAGCGATACAAACCGCATCTACCCTAGGTAAGAGATCTAAATAATTTTCAAAAAAACGGACTCGGTATTTACTGGCAGTTTCCAGACCCTTTTCGACGTTGACATCGGCCACCCCGACGAATTCCACGTCTTTTAATAAACTCAGGATGCGACTATGGTGTTGTCCCATGTTACCGACCCCGATAATCCCGACTTTAATCGGTTTGAGTTGATTTCTGTTACCCGGAAAGTTTGCTGGTTGATTGGACATGAATTTTAGACTCCTGTGTTCACACTCCTCACACCACTTGATTAAATTAATCAAGCTGATTTTGTCGATTAATTACCAAGATGGTATCATGGTTATCCAGATTCTGACACGATGTCGGTGTCAATGGGGGTTCTGAGAAGATTTTCTGATTTCATCTCGCGGTTTTTACTCCTAAATGCTTATCAAAACATCGTCCCTTAGTAGCGAGGACTACATTCAGCTAAATTTTAACTATGGACAATTCAACGGATTTTAACTCCTTACGGGGATTAAGTGTTTTTTTGCTAGGAATGATGGGATCTGGCAAATCCACCCTGGGAGAGTTGCTTTCCCGACGGTTACAATATCGTTTTTTTGATACAGATATATTAATAGAAAGGGTCGCGGGAAAGAAAATCAGGGAAATTTTTGCCGACGAGGGAGAAGCGACTTTTCGGGAGTTAGAAACCCAGGTTTTGGCCGAATTATCCTCTCTGACTAAAACTGTGATTGCCACCGGGGGAGGGATGGTTTTAAAACCGATGAATTGGAGTTATCTTCGTCACGGTTTAATGATTTGGTTAGATGTTCCTCTCGAAGTCTTGGTTAAACGTTTAAAAAAAGATACCTCTCGTCCCTTGCTTCAGTCCACTGATTTAGAAAGTAAACTGGAATTATTATTAGAACAAAGACGAGGACTTTATGCAGAAGCAGATCTTCGGATTGTTGTTTCTGACCTAGATAGACCTACTGATATCGTTGAGAAAATTTTAACAGCAATACCGACGGTGATTAAAGATTTTCATCCAGAAAGAGACAATAACTAATGATAGCAGCTTCAATTTTTGATTTACCTGAACTAATTCCTGACCGAGAAATTCTGGAAATTTTAGCCCAAAGTCAGGCTATTCGTCTAGAAAGAATTATTTCCACTGGTCAAACCACTCCCAGGGGTCAATGGTACGATCAATCTGAGTTTGAATGGGTGATTTTATTACAGGGATTCGCTGAGATTAGTTATGAAGATGGCAGCCAAGTTAATCTGCAAGCGGGGGATTATCTCTTGATTCCTCCTCACCAAAAACACCGCGTCGAATTTACTAGCAATAATCCCCCTTGTATTTGGTTAGCTATCCATTATCGCTAGTAAAATATAGTTTCTAACTATTGCCAGCGATCAAATAAATCGGTTAAAACTAGATTAGAAAACAAAAAACCTTCGGGGTCGCTTAATCTGACCCTGCTATCCCCCTCAATTATTACTAAATTACGCTGTTTATGCGGCTCTAAGACCTCTAAAATTGCTTTTTTGATTTCCGAACCAAAATTAGCTTCAATCGCGGGTAAACTCACCCCTGACCCTAACCTTAACCCTAGCATCAAGGTTTCGAGAAGATCATCGATCAAACTATTTTTCTCCACGTCAATCTGACAGCCTTCTTTTACCCAAGCGAAATAGTCGCGACTTTTGCGCGGACGGGTAAAACGTTGTTGATGAAGATAACTAGCAGCCCCCATACCAAAGCCATAATAGGGACGATTTTCCCAGTAAACTCGATTATGTCGGCATTGATAACCCGGTTTAGCATAGTTAGAAATCTCGTAATGTTGATAACCGGCTAAAGCTAGTTTTTCACCGGCTAAAACATACATTTTCGCCGTGGTTTCATCATCGGGTAAGGGTTTTTTCCCCGGTTGATACTGTTTACCGAAAGGAGTAACCGCTTCTAAGACCAAATCGTAACAGGAAAGATGGGCCGGTTGCAGTTCGATCGCTTTTTCTAGGGAATTTTCCCAATCTGTCAGGGTTTGTTGTGGCAATCCTGAAATCAAATCCAAACTATAGTTAACTATTCCCAATCCCTGAATTAATTCCACTGCCTGATAGATATCCTTAACGGTATGCGATCGACCAGAAACCTGTAATAATGGTTCTTGAAAAGCCTGTACTCCTAAACTAACCCGATTGACTCCCGCGCTAACATAACCCTGTAATTGTTCTAAACTAAAGGTAGCCGGATCAATCTCCATAGAAATCTCTATATCGGCGGCAAAATCAAACTTTTTGGCTAAAGTATCCAGAATTGCTCTTAATAATTCCACCGGTAATAGGGAAGGAGTCCCCCCCCCAAAAAAAATTGTTTCTAGGGGTTTCCCCGTCCCCTGACTAAGGCTAATTTCTTCTTGTAATATTTCCACATACTCCACCACAGGGGGAAAAGTCGCCGGATTGGTGCGATTACCGACGACAAAAATCGGGAAATCACAGTAAAAACAGCGCCGACGACAAAAGGGAATATGAATATAAACCGAGGTTACGGGGTGAAAATAGGGCATTAAAGCAGTTATCAGTGAACAGTAATCAGTAATCAGTGAACTCATACAGCCTTTCTCGTCAAGGTGAGGTACAGACTAAGCCTTGCTAATCAAGTATTTTAGCTGCAAGAACGAACCTCATCTATCTGAGAAACGCTGTAACTCGTATCTGATGACTGATAACTAATAACTGATAACTGATTCAAGGCTGACTCCCAACGGCTATAATTTCGTTTATCTTCGTTAAGATGTATTATGGCTGGGGAGAACATCTCCTAGAATGAAAGCAACTTTCCCGACACAAATTAGGAGAAGCCCACGGATATAATGTAAAAGTATCCATACTCATTATTTTCTACCGTCATTCCCCTCTATCCCCTCTGGTATTATCCCCATGCTTGATGCCGTCATAATTTTACTATTCGTCTTCGCTATTGCCAGTATTGGTTATAGTGGTGTGGACTTGCTGCCGGTTGCTGTCCAGTCGCAAATCAGCAATATTGAAGCTTTACGCTGGTTATCGGCGGGTTTTGCCTCAATTATTGGTTTAGCTCTTGGTTTAGTTGCCCAAACTACCTATCGTCGTCTAGAAACCCAAGTAAGACAAACTCCGATCGAAGTTATTTTAACCCGTTCGGTCGGTCTAGTTATCGGTTTGTTAATTGCTAATCTGATCTTAGCCCCGATTTTCTTCCTACCGATTCCCAGAGAATTCTCGTTTATTAAGCCGATAATCGCCATTTTAGGCAGTATTATGTTTTCCTATCTGGGGGTTAGTTTAGCTGATACCCACGGTCGCACTTTTTTGCGTCTGATTAACCCCAATAGTATGGAATCAATTTTAGTGGCAGAAGGAACCCTGCAAGCGGCCGCCACCAAAGTTGTGGACACCAGTTGTATTATCGATGGTCGTATCGAACAATTGTTAGACACGGGATTTATCGAAGGACAGATACTCATTCCCCAATTTATCCTTCAGGAATTGCAACAGTTAGCGGATGGCAGTAATGACCAAAAACGAGTTAGAGGAAGACGCGGATTAGATATCTTAAACCGGATGCAGCAAGAATTCCCTGATCGCATTATCATTCATCCCGCCGATTATGAGGATATTAGCACCGTAGATGCTAAATTGGTCCATCTTGCCCAAGAAATTAACGCCACCTTGCTCACTAACGATTATAATCTCAGTAAAGTGGCCAATCTGCAAAAAGTCACCATCTTGAATGTCAACGATCTCGCCCAAGCAGTACGCCCGATCTACTTACCCGGGGATACTTTGGATCTGAAAATTCTCAAAGCAGGAAAAGAACCCACCCAAGGCATCGGTTATCTAGAAGATGGCACGATGGTGGTGGTAGAAGAAGGGAAAGATTATCTAGGGGGAGAATTGCGGGTAGTGGTGACATCTGCACTACAAACCTCGGCCGGACGGATGATTTTTGCTAAACCCCAAAATTCCCTAATTGCCTAAAGGTAATAAAACCCAAAAAAGCCTCAAATACAGAGCCAGAGGGGATTGTATTTGAGGTATTTTATTTTTTAAGGGAAGTTAAGTCACCAATCGAACTATCTAGCCAATTGATACCTAATTAAGCTGGTTTATTGATTACAGCCATGGACTGACGAGCAAAACCGAAATAACTATCCCAGAATTGTTTCTGACTATCGAGGGCAACTTTGGTGGCGGTTTCTTGGGCGGTTAGATAGGATTTCACCCATTCTTGTTGATATTCGAGGGATTTAACCAAAGTTTCCGGAAACTCAAACACTGGTGTAGTCGAGGGAAGACCATTACCCCAAGCGGACAGAAGCATTTTCTGCCATTCGGCTAGGTATTTTTGGTATTCCTCAAGATAATTGGTGTTCATAGAAGTCAAACCGCTAACTAGCCCATCTGGACGGAGATGGTGAGAAAGTGGGGCGGTGTTGCCACCTTCTCGAAAGCAAAACCGGTGCAGAGATAAAATATAATATTCTATCCCCTCCTTAATTATAACCTGAGTTTGCGATCAGCCCCAATCTTTATGCGATCGCCGTCAGCCCAGCCTATTTTTTTGGTGACTCGGAACTAACGCTAAAATAATCCTACTCTAGCCATTTTCTCCCAACTATGATCGATCGCCCTATTCATGTAATTGGTGGAGGATTAGCGGGGACTGAGGCGGCGTGGCAGATAGCCCAAGCAGGTATTCCCGTGATCCTGTACGAAATGCGCCCAATTCGCTCTAGTCCTGCCCACCATAGCCAATTTTTAGCCGAATTAGTCTGTAGTAACTCCTTTGGTGCCATGGCGGTGGATCGCGCCACCGGGTTACTCCATGAAGAATTACGACGCTTAAATTCTCTAGTTATTGCTCAGGCCGATCAGCACAGTGTCCCCGCAGGAGGGGCTTTAGCGGTCGATAGAGGGGTCTTTAGTCGAAATTTGACGGAAATCTTGGCTAACCACCCTCTAGTCACCTTAAAACGTCAGGAGATCACGGAAATACCCCGGGATGGTATCGTCGTTTTAACCACTGGACCGTTAACCAGTGCTGCTTTAGCCGCAGATCTGCAAAATTTTGCCGGACTGGACTATCTGAGTTTTTTTGATGCCGCTAGTCCGATTATTCTAGGGGAATCTATTGATCAATCGATCGCTTTTCTGGCCTCTCGTTACGATAAAGGTGAGGCCGCCTATCTCAATTGTCCCATGGATCGGGAACAATACCTGCACTTCTGGCAAGAGTTAAAACAGGCAGAACAAGCAGAATTAAAGGATTTTGAGCGAGAAAATGCCAAATTTTTCGAGGCTTGTCTGCCAATCGAAGAATTAGCCTGTCGGGGAGAGGATACCATGCGTTTTGGTCCCCTGAAACCGGTGGGATTAGCGGATCCCAGATATCCGGATCAACGTCCCTACGCAGTTATACAGTTGCGAATGGAAGATAAAGCGGGGCAATTGTGGAATATGGTGGGATTTCAAACTAATTTAAAATGGGGTGAACAAACACGGGTTTTCCGTCTGATTCCGGGGTTAGAAAAGGCCGAATTTGTCCGCATGGGGGTGATGCACAAAAACACCTTTATCAATTCTCCCCAGTTATTATCCTCCAGTCTCCAGTTTAAATCGCGACCGACGCTGTTAGCGGCAGGACAGTTAATCGGCACGGAAGGCTATACGGCTGCGGCTGCTGGGGGATGGTTAGCGGGAACTAATGCCGCTCGTTTAGCTTTAGGATTAGAAACGGTGACATTGCCAACCACAACGATGATGGGGTCATTATTTGAGTTTATCAGCAGTGCCGAACCGAAACATTTTCAACCGATGCCGCCAAATTTTGGCATTTTGCCGAATTTTACCAGAAAAATCCGCAATAAACGGGAACGTTACGGTCAATATGCCGAGCGCTCTTTGCAGGATTTAGAAGCATGGATGAATCAGTTAAAAACTCCCTGTCTCGTCTAACTGTCAATCGCTAAATCGATCGCCCATAATAGAGAAGGAACCTATTTCTTTCTCTATCGCTATGCCAAACCCCGATTTTTTCCCTCCCCAATCCTACAGTCAAGAGGATGTGCAGGAAATTCTCTATTTGGCTATCTCCCGTCAAGGGGATAAGGGAGAAATTACCCGTCAACAGTTGTTAGAAATTGCCGACGATTTAGCTATTGAAGTTAAAGACTTAGAAGCGGCGGAAAAGGACTGGCAAGAGTCAAAAATGGTCAGTTATAAACGGCAAGAATTCGATCGCTTTCGTCGCGAGGAGCTAAAAAATAAAACCGTTCGCTATCTGATTATTAATAGTTTTTTTATTATCATTAATTTAATTAGTGCGGGAACAATTTCTTGGGCAATTTATATCTTTTTGCTGATGGGTTTACCTCTTTCTCTCTCGGCTTGGAAAACTTTTCAAAATCAAGGTATTGCCTACGAAGAGGCATTTAAACGCTGGAAAATTAAGGAGGAAATGAAAGAGTCTTTTACCAATCTTTGGACTCAAATTAAAAAGTTTTTACAGTTTTAATATTGTTGCCAAATTAAGCCTTTTTTGTTTTTGTAAACCACAGAGACACAAAGGACACAAAGTTGAGTTTTCCACGACTACTTAAGTAGCTGGTTATAATTAAATTAAAAATGGATTTTAGGTTCGATCCCCCCTGCCCCCCTTGATAAGGGCGGTGTCTGACAACTTTTAACACCTACCTACTTACTGTCATCAAAAATATCTAACTGCTGCAGAGACGGGGAATTATCCGATTTAACTGGTTTAATTTTCTTAATTCCTTGACGCAAACCGATAGCAATTTTACTATGTTTTTCGATTTGACCCATCACCTGCATGGCACGATCGATCACAGAAGCTGGTAAACCGGCTAATCTCCCCGCTTCGATACCGTAGGACTTATCCGCGCCTCCCGGTCGTACTTGGTGCAAAAATACTATCTCATGGGGTAATTCTTTGACCGTTACCTGATAATTGGCTACATTCTCTAAAATTGAGGCTAATTCGTTTAGTTCGTGGTAGTGAGTGGCGAAAATCGTCCGCGATTGCAGTACCGTGGCTAAATACTCCGCCACAGACCAAGCTATGGATAACCCGTCAAAAGTGGCTGTCCCCCGGCCAATTTCGTCTAATAATACTAATGATCTGTCCGTGGCGTGATTGAGAATATTGGCAGTTTCGTTCATTTCCACCATAAAGGTGGATTGGCCAGTAGCGAGGTCATCCACAGCCCCCACCCGGGTGAAAATGCGATCGCAGATGGAGATTTTGGCCGACTTTGCCGGGACAAAACTACCAGTTTGGGCCAACAATTGAATTAATCCCACCTGTCGCAGATAACAACTTTTGCCACTAGCATTGGGACCGGTGAGAATAATCAAGTCGGGATATTCTAAACCTTCCTGATTGCCCAAATTAATCGAATTCGGCACAAAAAAGCCGGCCCCAAGGGATTGTTCCACCACGGGATGACGACCATCTTTAATATCGATAAGACGACCATCGGCGATTTCTGGGCGACAATATCCCTGATAAACGGCGATTTCTGCCAATGCTGCCAACACATCCAAAGCGGCGACTTTTGTGGCCACTTCCCGAATTTCTGGGGAAAATTCGGCCACTTGACGGCGTAAATCGCTAAAAATCTCGTATTCTAACTTATTTAATTCATCTACTGCCGTCAGAATTATATTTTCTTTCTCCTTTAACTCGGTGGTGATATAACGTTCCTCATTGACTAAAGTTTGCTTACGCACATAATCTTTTGGGGCGAAATCGGCTTTACTGCGGGGTAAACTGATATAATAACCGAAAGTTTTGTTATAATTAACCTTAAGGTTACTGATACCCGTTCTTTCTTTCTCTGTCGTCTCTAGATTCTTAAACCAATCGATTACTTCCTGATAGTCGCGCCGCAGGGCATCCAATTGGGCATCAATTCCCTCGCGAATCACCCCCCCTTCCTTCAGATGCAGCGGAGGAGATTCCACCAGATGCGCTATCACCTGCTGGCCTAATTTTTCTAAATCGGCGGGAATTTGCTGTAAAGCTTGCAAATAGGGCGAATTTCCCGAAGCGACCAAAGCCGCTAAATCGGCTAATTTGACTAAAGATGCCGCTAGGGAAAGTAAATCGCGGGCGTTAGCGGTTCCTGCACCAACACGACCGCTTAAACGTTCTATATCGTAGATTTCCCTTAATTTTTGCCGAATATCTTGGCGCAAGGAGGGATTATCCTTTAACTCTTGGATAGTATCTTGACGGGCGCGAATACCGCGAGAATCTAAGAGAGGTTGCAGTAACCAACGACGTAAAGCGCGACTACCCATGGCCGTACAAGTGCGATCAATCGCCCATAATAGAGAACCATAGAAGCTACCATCGCGCACCGTTTGGGTAATTTCAAGGTTACGACGGGTTTGCCCATCTAAAATCAAAAATTCCGAGATAGAGTAGGTTTTTAAAGGTTGTAGGGGGACTTGATTGGCTTTTTGGGTATCTTCAATGTATTCTAAGAGGCCTCCGGCGGCGCGAATAGCAAGGGGTAAATGTTCGCAGCCCATCCCCTCTAGGGAACGCATTTTATAGGTGATTAAGAGACGATTTTTCGCCTCTGTGAGAGTAAAGATATTTTGGGGACGGAGAGAATAACAAAAACTATCGGGTAAACAGGGGGGGAGATGGTCTGATTTTTCCCCGGGGCGCAAAATACGGTTTAAATCGGGGGCATTGATGGGAAAAAGGATTTCCGAGGGCTGTAAACGGGTTAATTCTAGGCTTAAAGCCGTTAAATCACTGGCTTGGGTGGTGTAGAATTCTCCGGTGGAGATGTCTGCATAGGCTAATCCCCAATTTTCTCCGGTAATCACCACAGCAGCTAGAAAATTATTCTTTTTTGCGTTTAACATTCCCTCATCGGTGAGGGTTCCGGGGGTGAGCAGTTTGGTGATAGCGCGTTCTACGAGTCGTTTTTCGGCGGCTGCTTCCGTTGAATCTTCCACTTGGTCACAAATCGCCACCGCATAGCCTTTTTCCACCAATAAACGACTATAGCGCTCTAGGGCATGGTGGGGAACCCCGGTCATGGCGACTCTCCCAATCCCTTTACCCCCTTCCTTGCTGGTGAGAACTAATTCTAATTCTCTGGAGATAATCACCGCATCCTGAAAGAAACACTCGAAAAAATCGCCCACACGATAGAGTAAAAGGGCATTGGGATAGGTTTCTTTTACCTCCACATAATGCTGGTACATGGGGGTGAGTTTATCGCGATCGAGTCCGCGATAATCACGATGGGGATCTTTATTGGTAGCCGGTGGTTCTAGGGGAAAATCCGAGGGGAGAGTCATGGGTGAAAGAAAGCTGGACAATTCTTTATTCAATTTACCGCTCTTGAGAACCTACGATCAAAGAATCCCAATAGCCTAAGCTGCTGGTTCCTGTTATCCAACCCAGAGATTAACATCTGAGCTATCTGGGTGGATTTTATATCATACTAAATCCAGTTATTAAAAACTGATTATGTATTCCCCCTTTTGCCTCTTGCCTCTTGCCTTTTGCCTGTCCTTATAAGTAGCCTATGCTCAACGGATTTATTATCACTCCCCGTCCGAGAATTATATTTTTGTTAATAACAGTTATTTTTAAGGGGTGGGCTGCACTCTTTTAGTATAGACTTCGGCAGGATTAATTGAGGTGGTTATATCTTCTAAATCGAATTTTCGCAGGGTTTTATCTTTGGTATTAACCTGATAAACCAAACGATTAGTGATATCTAATCCAGTTAACCAATTACTGTGGGAATGATAGGCTCCCGTGTCGATATCTAGCCAACCGGCACCGGCGACTAATTGCCCCGGATTTACCCCCGGAAAAGTAAAAGTAATCGTGTGGCCAGTGATAATTAATTTATCACTAAAAAAAGGTTCCGGCATACTGTGGAATTCATCGCGGATCCAACAAAAATGAGTAGCATCTTGTTCTTCGAGGGGTAAATGGGGATGAACCCCAGCATGAACCAGCCAAATATCGCCTAAATCGAGGTAAAGAGGCAAGGTTTTCAGCCAATCGATGTGATCTTGCGGTATTTTGTGGTTATAGCTAAAAAGAGTAGTATTACCGCCATTATAAAGCCAACCTGGCAACATTTCCCCCATCATTCTTTGGCTGCCCAACACTTCTAGCAGCATCTGTTCATGATTGCCCAATAGACAACGATAGCGGTGTTGACGGACAAATTCAACCACTTGGGCGCTATTGGGACCACGATCAATTAAATCGCCCAAGAAATAAACCGGTTCCTTTTCTTGAGGCGCGATTGTTTCCATTAGCTGCAAAAGAGCATCGTATTGACCGTGAACGTCACCGATGATGATTCGACGGGAGGGCATAGTGGTAAAAATTGGGGGTCTGTGTTATTGTCTCTTGGTCGGGACTAATTCTAATATGCCCAGTTGAGACTTAGAAATTAACATTGATTTAGGGGAAATGGGGAAATGGGGGAATTCAACTAAAACCCTAAAACCCCAACACCCAACTCCCAACACCTAACCGGTCTAAATGTTAAGTTAAGTATCGAAGAGCGTCCGTTTCATCACCCAGTAGTAATATAATCACTGAGTTATCAACTTTGATCCTTGAGTATGACTGCATTCACCACAACCCCCACCCTTAGCAATTTGCCCGCCAGTGACAGCCGTAGCCGCGTCAGTGAATTTATGAAATCCCTACAGGATGAAATTTGTCGGGGATTAGAAGAAGTGGATGGACAAGCAAAATTTATCGAAGATAGTTGGCAACGGCCCGAAGGTGGCGGCGGACGTTCGCGAGTTTTGCGGGAAGGGGCAATTTTTGAACAAGCAGGGGTGAATTTTTCGGAAGTTTGGGGGAAAGAATTACCTCCTAGCATTGCCAAACAACGGCCCGAGGCTGCCGGTCATCAATTTTATGCCACGGGAACCTCGATGGTTTTGCATCCTCACAATCCTTATATTCCCACGGTTCACCTCAATTATCGCTATTTTGAAGCAGGTCCGGTTTGGTGGTTTGGCGGTGGCGCTGATTTAACTCCCTACTATGCTTTTGAAGAAGATGCTAGTCATTTTCACCGCACTTTTAAACAGGTTTGCGACCAACATCATCCCGAATATTATCCCGTTTTTAAACGCTGGTGTGATGAATATTTTTATCTCAATCATCGTCAGGAAGCCAGAGGCATCGGCGGGATTTTCTTTGATTACCAAGACGGTTTAGACCCTCTCTATCGTGGTCCTTTTGCCGAAAGTGATGCCGCTATCTATTCAGAAAAATTATCTCCCCAACAACCGCGCAACTGGGAAGAAATTTTTAGTTTCATTAATGACTGTGGCCGAGCTTTTCTACCCGCTTACGTTCCCATTGTCCAGAAACGGCGCTCGACGGAATACGGTGACAGAGAACGTCAGTTTCAACTCTATCGTCGCGGTCGTTATGTAGAATTTAATTTAGTTTATGATCGTGGCACAATTTTTGGGTTGCAAACTAACGGTCGTACCGAATCAATTTTGATGTCTTTACCTCCTTTAGTCCGTTGGGAATACTGTTATCAACCTGCACCCAACACCCCAGAAGCAAAACTCTATGATGTCTTCCTAAAACCCCAAGATTGGGTTAATTGGCCAGGTTAAATCAGTTATCAGTTATCAGTTATCAGTTATCAGTTATCAGTTATCAGTTATCAGTTATCAGTTATCAGTTATCAGAAGATTGCTTTTATTTATTCTTCCCAATTCCCAATTCATAATTCATAATTCATAATTCATAATTCCTTCTCCCGTTCTAGTTATCTGTCATTTGTCAAGTAAATAAATCTAAAAATTTTGGCTAATTTTTGGACACCTCTCCATACTCGTCTGGAAACCACGGTGAAAAAGGGACAATTACTACCTAAAAATGCGTCTCTGTTAGTGGCATTGTCGGCAGGTCAGGATTCCCTCTGTTTAGGTCAATTATTGCTGGATTTGCGCTCTCGTTGGGGTTGGCAACTAGCGCTCGCTCATTGTGATCACCGTTGGTCCTACGACGGAGGATTAGTGGATCATCTGCAGAAAATCGCCGAAATTTGGCAATTACCTGTTTATATTGCCACCGCACCTCCCATGGCGGAAACGGAAGCCAAAGCCCGACAATGGCGTTATCAAGCTTTACAAACAATCGCCCAAGAACAGGGTTTTAATTATCTTCTCACGGCACACACGAGGAGCGATCGAGCGGAAACTTTCCTTTATAATCTCATGCGCGGAGCCGGTAGTGATGGACTTTCTGCCTTAACTTGGTGGACAAGTTTAACCCCAGATATTTTTTTAGTCCGTCCCCTCTTAAATGTTACTCGCGGGGAAACTTTCGCTTTTTGTCAAAGTCGAGAATTACCGATCTGGTATGATCGAGCTAATGAAAATTTACGCTATGCTCGCAATCGCATCCGTCTGGAATTATTACCCTACCTGCAAACTAATTTAAATCCCCAAATCGAAAAACATCTCGCCCAAACTGCTGAAATTTTGGAAGCAGAAAGCGATTATTTAGATAGTATTGCCCGGGATATTTTTCGTCAGGTTATCGATCTAGATCAACAAAGACTCGATCGCTCCCCTTTACAAATTCTACCTCTAGCGATACAAAGACGAGTGATTCGTTTATTTTTGGCTCAATATTTACCCTCATCGCCTAATTTTGCCGAAGTTGAGTCAGTGGTTAATCTCATTACTGGTGTTAATCGCGATGCCACTTCCTCCTTAACCGGCAAAATTCGGGTAGAAGTACAACAAAATTGGCTACATATCAGTGATCAGTGATCAGTTATCAGATTACAGTTTTAAGTGGACAGTGTTAATAGTAATACAATTAAACTAAAAATAAAATTGGCGTAGAATAATGAGCGAAACTAAAGTAATTAATCGAGAAAATTTACTGGTCAATCTCCGGCGACAACTGCGTGCAGGACAACAGGAATTAGCCGATTGGCAAGGGGGAAAAATGGCCATTTCTGCGGTGCCGGGGGCGGGAAAATCCCACAGTTTAGCCGTAGCTGCCGCTATGGTTATTGCTCGTGAGCAACTTCATGCTAAAAAACAGTTAATTATTGTCACCTACACGCGCTCGGCTGCCGCTAGTATTAAAGCTAAAATTAAACAACGCTTGCAAGATTTACAACTTTCGGCCCAAGGTTTCAGCGTTCAAACACTGCACGGACTGGCTCTACAATTGGCCCGTCGTTACCCAGAATTATCGGGATTAGACCTCGAATCTTCTACCTTAGTTATTCCGACTCCTAGCCACAGAATTATTAGAAACTCGGTGGAAAAATGGCTAATTGCCGATCCAATTCGTTATCAAAAGTTATTAGAAGGAGTGGAATTTGATGGGGAAGAAACCGAAAGATTACGCCGTCAATCGGTGCTGAGAACCGAAATTTTACCTAGTCTTGCCTATACGGCCATTCATGAGCTAAAAAGTTCGGGATTATCACCGCAGCAAGTCTGGGAATTAAGCCACTACACCGACGATAATTATCAAATTCTCGCTATTGCTAGTGGTTTGTACCAACAGTATGAAATCCTGATGCGTCAGAAAAACTATATAGATTATGATGACATGATTTTAGGAGCCTTGCGAGTATTAGAGGAAGAAAAAATTCGCCGACAATGGCAAAAATCTGTCTTTGGAGTTTTTGAAGATGAGGCACAGGATTCTAGTCCTCTCCAAGAAAAACTAATTACTATTTTAGCAAAAAATAATGACAGGGAAACACCTAATTTAATTCGCGTCGGCGATCCCAATCAAGCGATTAATTCTACCTTTACGCCCGCCGATCCTGTTTACTTTAATTGGTTTTGTGAAAGTTGTCAAAACGAAGGCAATTTATCGACTATGAACCAAGCAGGTCGCAGCAATACTAAAATTATTGAAGCTGCTAATTTAGTTTTACAATGGGTCGATCGAGATTGGAAACAGGGAAAAGATAATCATAAAGTTACCGAGGCTCCTTTTCGGGTTCAAGGGATTATTCCCGTCAGTGCTGAAGATCCCCAACCTAATCCAATCAAGGAGGGAAAAGGATTAGAAATTTATCAACCCGATGACATTTATCAAACAGTGGAATTAATTGAAAAACGTCTAGTTAAATTATTCCAAGAAAATCCTCAACATAATGCCGCTATTCTCGTTAGAGAAAATCGACAAGGACACTTTTTTGCTCAAAAATTCGCCCATTTTTATAAAAGTTATCAAATCAGAATTTTTGAAGCTAACGAGATTGATCGCTTTTCCCAAATTCCCGCCGAAATGCTGAAACTATTAGCTTTTGTCGAACGTCCCCACTCTCCCGATTATCTCAAAGCGGCTTTAGAAGTGCTACAATTTAGGGGTTTAATTACTGCCCAAGACTTAAATCCTTTAGTTACCTATCCCGAACAATTTCTTTATCCCACTCCCCTCGATCCTGAACTGAAATCTAACGAAAAAATCGCCCGTCGTTATTGCTGCAGTTTACTAAAAGCTAGATTAGAATTACCCCATTATCAACTCCTGTCTTTTTTCGCTATGACTCTCCAATATTCAGGGTCAGAATTAGCCACATTGCAAAAATTAACCGCCCGTATTTATCAGGAAACTGCTGGTAATAGTTCTCTCAAAAATACCATTAATACTCTCAATGAAATTATCGCCTCTGAGCGCTTTGAAGGGGTGGAAGAAGATAACGATGATTGTTATACTCGTCCCGGACAACTGACAATTATTACTATGCACAAAGCCAAGGGTTTAGACTGGGATTATGTTTTTATTCCCTTTCTTCATGAAGATATTATTCCTGGCAAACCTTGGGTACCCAATGGGGCGAAATTTTTGGGAGATTTTACCCTCGCAGAAGTGGCACGAGCGCAAATTCGAGCAGCGGTTCATCAACGCTATTTAAACCCCGACAGCATACCAATTATTCCCCCACCTTTAAGCGCTTGGTTAGAAGCTGGACAACTTAAAAAAGCTGAAGAATACCGACTTCTATATGTAGCGATGACGCGAGCAAAAAGACTTTTATGGATGTCGAGTGAAAAAAAAGCTCCTTTCCGTTGGAACACTTTTCGCGCGGATGAAAGTAGTCAATTACAGGATAAAAATCCCTGTCCTGTCTTTCCTGTTTTAATCAATGCTTTCCCCGATTCTTTCTGTGTTTAACTGTTGCTGCAGCGTCCTTGGATAAAGAATTAGGAAGACAAACCACCAGAGGAGTATAGGAATAGATAGGAGTAGAGTTAACCAGAGACGCTGAGTTAAAAACCAACACCCAGTAATCAGGGTAATTCCTGTCAACAGAATCGACCAAGGTTGACACCAACGGGGTTTGTGATCCCAAACGTTATCGGATTTCGAGTTAGACATTGGTTAAGGTTCGGTAATTTACTAACTTGATTTTATCGTACCTGACTATTCAGATCACTGCTATAATTTTGGGTAATTCTATCCATAGATTTTCTTATCTCTAGACAAACTAAGCTAAATTTTCCTATGATTGATGTCTTTTACCCGATTCCCAAGCTGTTAGATACTATTCTGACAGAGATTTATGCTGAAAATCGCCGTAAACATGAAGAAAGAATGGCAGAATTACAAATAATCTCTAATTCCTCCCTTCGCGATGCCTACGCTCAACAGCTATTATTAGATCGATTTCTTGCCCCCGTGGAAAATGCTCAACATAGCATTCAAAATGCCGCTAAACACGCTCAGTATATGGCAGAAATAGTTAATTATTATCATCACGATCACGGCTGTAGTCAAGAGCAAGCTCAAGAAATATCCCGTCAATTTCGGGTTTTAGCGGTTAAAATTTCGCACATTGACTCTCTTTACGATTTAAAAATCATTTATCAATTAGTTACTGGTTTCACCCAGCAATTATCAAGATTTAAACACCGAGAAAGAAATTATTCTTGGGAAAGGGAAATCAGAAAGGGCATTTTAGATCCCTTAAATACCTGCATTGCTGTGGAGAAAAATTTTCAAAGACGGATAGCTTTGATGACTGGTGAACCCGCATCGGCTACGGTAATGGGATTATTAGAGTCAGAATAGACAAACTGACTCTAGGGACATTTTTGGGGGAGTTTTAATACAAAGTTCCCCCAATCATAGCCGCTAATAAAATAAAACCGACCCAAACATTTTCACCGAACATTTGACCATAAACTGGTTTAGGTAAATCCGATTGACGTAACAGCCGGTATTGACGCAACCAAGCGATCGCCGCTAGAACCAACCCTAGCCAAAAAAAGGCTGATAACTGCATTTTTTGCCCCTCCCAAGCCAATAAACCCACTGTCAGGGCAAAAAAGACCCCCACGGCTTCTGGAGCGTATTTACCGAAAAATATGGCACTAGAGTTAATACCAACCTTGAGATCATCCTCTCGATCGGACAAAGCATAAATTGTATCAAATGCCAATGTCCAAAAAATCACCGCTCCCCATAATATAAATGTATTACTATTTAAGGACCCGGTGACGGCACTCCAACAGATTAAAACGGCAAAACCCCAAGCGAGAGAAAGAACCAATTGGGGTACAGGAAAAAAACGCTTGGCGAGAGGATAGCAGATAATCAAAGGAACGGCAGCCAAACATAGGCAAAAACTCAGGAAATTGAGATATAAAGCTAAAATTGCGGCGCAAAAGAAAGCAATCAGAGCGATAATCAAACCAACCTTGATCGATAAAGCTCTGGCCGCTAAAGGACGGTTACGAGTGCGATCGACCTGTGGATCGATATCCCGATCCCAAAGATCGTTAACCACACAGCCGGCAGCGCTAGTAGCCAAAGTTCCCAAAACGATCACCCCGATCAAGGGTAGCGGTGGCACCCCCTCTGCCGCCAAAAATACCGCCCATAAAGCGGGAATCATCAAAATTAACCTACCGGCGGGTTTATCCCAGCGCAAGAGGCGAATAATCGTCATCCAAGTGGGTTCTAGATCGGGTTGGGATATAGTCATAATTTCTCGTAAAAAGTAGAAACTAGGAGTTAAGGGGAATTATGAATTATAAATTATGAATTATGAAGTGGGAAGTGGGAAGAAAAAAGCTACCTTTTGCCTTTTGACTTTTGACTTTTGCCCCTTCTGACAAGTAGCATAATGCCCAAAGGACTTAACGTGATTACCAGCCCCAACTATTGAGAACCCCTTTAAATGGACCAACCACATCGGAGGTTATCCATCCCCCGTAAAAGTTGCCCGGTTGCGGTTGTACTAATTCCCCGTCGGCATAACAAGCGGTCATTTTGGCAGGATAAAAAGCCAGATAATTCTTAATTGCCTGAAACTCTGGTGTCGGGTCCGGATAATACCAAGCGGCGTTAATTGCCTGTTGATCCCCAACGGCGATATTATAATATCCGGCTAGACCTTTCCACTCACAAAAAGACTTTTCTGCTGTGGCTTGCAGGTATTCCATTTTAATATCTTGGGGCGGTAGATAATAAACTGGAGGATGACTGGTTTCTAGAACTCGATAACTGCTTTTAGTATCGGCAATTATCACACCATTAAAGATGATTTTTAGGTGTTTAGGCGATAATTCTAGGCGCGGGGGACGAGGATAATCCCAGACGGATTCCTGTCCTGCTTTTGCTGGTATTGGTTGGGGACGAAACATAATTTTTCTTATCGTATTCTCCGAGTCAGTTCACTGTTTACTGATTACTGATCACTGAAAAGAGTTTTCTCAGGGTTTCCACTCGTTCTCGATTGACATTTAAATCCGATTCTCCTAACCGGGAGGCCGAGCGAACATCGATCGCATTTTTGCTAGGATTAAGAGAAAATTCCAGATCATCGACAAATCCCATCCATTGACTGCTAAATTCGGCGTAGAGATAGTTACTATCTTGGTTAATAATTTTAGTTCTCGGTTGGGAAGCGATAATTTTAGCTAATTGCTCGATCGCTTCTTGGCCGCTACCCTGATAACTAAGGGGTTCGATCGCATGAGCCTGATCCTGACTCTGACTACTAACACAATTAGGAGTGACTGGACAAGGGGCCAGTTTACCTTCCCTGACTCCCAAATAATCGGGACGATTACCGGCGAATAAACTAACGCTATCGGGAGCGATTAACCTAATTCCTAGCCAAATGAGCAGTATTCCTAGAAAAATAAACGGGGTTAGCCGGAAAGATTTTTTCACCGTGTTGGGAGTTTCAGTCATGCTAGTCTTACAGAATCACTTCAATTAACTTAACATTGATAGGTGTGACAATATCAGGAGATAGAATAAGATGTTTCTCGATGAATTACAACCCGTTGTTAAAGAACTGATTCAACAACCGATCGCTTTTTTCGGTGGTTTTGCCTCTGGATTACTGCGCTTGAAACTTTCGGACGATCCCCTCAAAAAATGGTTAGAACAGCAGGGATTAGTCAGTTTTAAGGACAATAATCAGGATAACGGCAATAGTCCCCAGTCGATCTCGATCGATTAGGGATCAGGGGTTAGCTGTTGGGGGTGAGGGTATTCTCCCATCCCCAAAACCCCCCGCTTACCACCCCATCAGCTTAACTTGTTGCTGAAAGTAGATAAATTTCCTCAGCTACTCTTTTTAAGCGTCTTAATTGCGCTTCCATATCCTTTTTAGTCCATTTGGCGGCGAATTGCTGGAATCCCCACCCCACAACCGGATTAGGAATCGCAAACTCAAAACGATTGATGAGACAAGTGCCGTCATCATTGGGTTGACATTCCCAGCGATCGCAACCGCGAAAAAAGCCTTCAAATTGCCAGACAATTAATCCCGGTTCCCTCTCAATCACCGTACTTTTTAGCGTTGGCTGAATTAGGGGAATTTGAATCAAAAAACGACTTCTCCCACCGATATCGGTCTTCCAATCGCCGATAGGTTCACAAACTAACACCGGATTCAACCAACGACGCATTAACTCTAAATCCGTGATACAACGCTCCACCGTCGTGGCACTAGCTTTAATCTGAATTGATTGTTCAAATACTTGACAAGATGACATTGATCTGCTTATAAATTGCTGGCTGAGAATTATCGGTAGTCGGACAAAAATAAAGTTAACTGTGCAGACAAGGCAACAGTAAGGGTTTCGGCCTTGGTTACATTTCTTAACATAGTGTTGTTTATAGCCTTTCTCATCAAGATGAAGTGTAACCTAATTTGCTATGGACGACCGGCGATCGACCCCCAAAAACGAAAACTTCCTACCTCACCATTAAGATAACTGCTCTCAAGCTCACTTTTTCACTAGCTTGACAAATTCTCGAAAACGTTGGCGTAAACTCTCGATATTAACTGATAATAACATTGGGATCGAGAACAAAGCATCTAGTCATCTTCATTTAAGAGAGATTCTAAAATTTCAGGGGTTAATCCTCTTTCTTGCGCTTTTTGTCCAATAGTAGCCATCGTTTTATATAATTTGTCCAGAGATTCTTTTCTAGATAAATTTGAAGATTGAACATAAAAAGCGATTTTTTCTGCTATTTGACGGCCTGCCGATTCCAGCAATTATTAGAAACGCCGAAGTCTAACCATTATGAGCGGAATTAATCGCGAGATTTTTCTTGACACTAAGCATATTTCTAAACATCTACCGAATACTCCACAATCACGGAGATTACTGTTACGAGGACGAGCTATTCATGTGTTTAAAGATGAAGATACAATGCTACGAGTTATTCAGGCTATCATGGAAAGGGGTGAATACACGGGAAATATTCGTAACTATGAGCGCTATGGGCTATTTTTTGCCGAAGCGATTGGTTGTCGAATTAGCCCAGATGGTTTAAAGTCTTCTTTATTCTACGGCGAGGTTAAGATTAATGCAAACAACCAATATCACGCAATTCCTCAAACCCGACCTAGTGAAAGATAATTGGCGCTTCCTAGAAGTTTGGGTGGATTCTATGCAGTCGCCTCCCTATATCCTGCTAGTGTTGATCGATAAGGCGAGGGGATGTTATGTTTTTGATCCTGCTGAAAAGTACCGTCTCGTCAAGGCGTTTCCAGATTATGAAGAGGCTCAACTCTGGCTCTTGGAAGATGAATACGAACCGATTGAAGGACGATTATCTAGTGAGGAAAGCTCTTAGATTTGTTTAAACTTGTCGTTTGGAATAAAGTCAGAATATCGCCTGACCAGTGCCGTTAGGGTAAGCGCCGAGATAGTTACGAATGGAGTCAGGTTTGGGTAATTGGCGCTAGGATTATCAGAAGATTTTCTTTCGGCACTGGTAGAAAACAATTAGGAGGATTTATGATCCCGGTTAATGAGGCTCAACAAAAGTTGCAGGATTTGATTGATTCAGTGACTGTTTCCCACGAACCCATTATTATTGAGGGATGCGATGGTAATGCAGTTTTGCTATCTGAAGGGGATTGGAAATCGGTACAAGAAACGTTATATCTCCTCTAAGTTTCAGCAACATCTAAAGGAACTTTGATTTTAATTTCTGTGGTTCTTCGTTACTTGGTATGGTTCGATATGGGGGCATAAATCGACTAAATCCTTATCTGACAAGAGATTTAATTGATTAGTTCGCTCTAGATCAAAAATAATTGACAAAAATCGCTAAATGCCTTTCTATACAAGGGTTACATCCTCTATAACCCCCGTTCATTGCATAACATAAACCGAAGAGCCATTTCTGTTTGATAATTTGTCATAATTATGCTTTCTCAATTTAGTCCTGAAGATAGTTAGGAGATTGAGGGATTTTAATAAAGGAGAAAATGACAAACTCCACGGCATACAAATAACTTGAAAACTGGCGATCGCCCTTTGGTTGGTAGTAATGGCTTTAGCCATAGATAATAAGAGTAATTGCACTACTGAGGATAAAAAACTCTGATAAAAAATTGATTACGATAACGGCGATAAATATCAAAATCTTTATCTAAAGTGGCAATAGCAGGTATATTTAATCTTTCAGAAATCGCTATTAACGATAAATCAGTAAAATCAGCAGGTAAGTCTTGGTAAATCTGATTTAACTGTTTGATTTTTTGATAATCTTCTGATAGTAAATGTTCAGCAATAAATACTTCTTTTTCTAAGGCTGATAAAAACTCTGTTTGAACTTTTACATCTGGTGCAAGTAACCACATAGTTTCAGTTATACAGCCAACAGTAGTAATTAATTGACTACTACAATTAGCAAAAAAATTAACAACTTGTTGATGATAACGATCACCTTTATTGTAAAATGCGACGATAATTCCTGTATCAATAAGGATAAAGGAGTAATATTCAGTCATAACTATTCATGGCGTTCATGTTTTTGGCGCAAATATTTAGCAATTTTTTCCCTACGAATATCTCTGTCAGATAAGTCTTCTTTTTCGTCTAATAAATGTTCAGGATAACCACCCATTCTTTCTAAAACTGTTGGCGATTTTTTTAAAGTAATCCAATGGTTACGCAAAAGTTTTTTGACTAATTCTTGGCTAGTTATTTTTTCTTCTGACAAAATTTCAATTAAATATTTTTCTGATTCATGATCTAGATTGACTGTTAACATGATTGATTAAGCCTCCCTTAAAGTTATCAATTATAAATTAGTTGGATAATAGATTTTGATAATTTGTTTCTATTTCTTTTTCAGGAATACTCATAGTATTTAATGAACTGGCGATTCGCCTTTTGGTTGGTAGTAATGGCTTTAGCCATACATAATAAGAGTAATCGTCCTAATTGCTGAGTAAAAAATCATTAACAGTAACAATATTGATAGATTGAAAAGGATGTAAAATCAATAAATCTTGATCCCCTGTAATGATTGACTCTGCTTTGCCATTAACGGCTAATTCCAAATATTTATTATCTTTAGTATCTCGACAAATATCCGTCCTAAAGTCTATTTTTGAGACGAACTCAACAGTTTCAGAGAAGTCCAATAAAAATTGTTTGCGTTCATCAAGACTAATATAGCGATCAAATTTTGGTCGAGATAAGACAGTTTCTAGTTCTTGCCAAGTGGCAGGAGATACGATAATAATTCCTAATTGTTGAGCTTTTTTAAAAGCAGTATTAGGTTTACTCTTGGGGAATAAAACTGAACTGATGATAATATTAGTATCCACAACAAATCGTCTATTTATCTTCATTTAAGAGAGATTCTAAAATTTCAGAGGTTAATCCTCTCTCTTGTGCTTTTTGTCCAATAGTATCCATTGTTTTATATAATTTATCCAGAGATTCCTTCCTAGATAAGGTTGAGGATTGAATATAAAAAGCGATTTTTTCTTCTATTTTTTGGCGTTCTTCCTCAGTTGCATTCCAATAAGTTTCGGCAATATCTAAAGGGACTTTGATTCGGATTTCTGTTTGATGATTTGTCATAATTATGTTTTCTCAATTTAATAGTCAAGAAGGTTAACAGACTGAGGGATTTTAATCAGCAAGACTTGTACTGAGCTTGTCGAGATATGTCTATCCCACAATAGAGAATAGTGGGGGGAGCAAGCATAGTTATAGTGATTTGCTCTCATTTGCTATCCTACAAACTATTTTATCATATTGATTCCCAATTTTATTCAACCCCACTTAGTCCCGATATATCTTTTCCATTTATCATCAGATCACTCCTCTAAATAAGTTATAAAGTAAAAATTTATAAAGTAAACATGGGATAGACAATAGGACATGAAGCCATCTCAATATGACAGGCAAAGTAAAATAAATAATAACTATTTTGTAAAATCCATAATTTAACATAAATTTATATACTAATATGACAGCTATAAAAGAGATAAAAAATATTAAAGCTTTTACCCAAATAGATTCAGCTTCCTCTACTGCTGACCAAGTCACTTTTCCTGTATGTAGCATAAAATATAATAAATCTAATATAAGATTCAGCAAATATTTAGCATCCTCCCACAAAATCTGAAAGAAAAATTTGAAGTAATGACTTATCAGAATAAAACATTGGGATAAGAACTCTGGAAGAATTGCTTTAGCAATTGGAATAATTTTTTCAAAAATAATAAAAATAATAGAGAAGGGAATTAAGGGAAACAAAAACAAAAATAAAGAAAAGTAGAAGAATAAACCTCGTCGAGATTTTTGGGTATTCTCAAGATTTTCTATTATGGTGGAATCTCTTTCTACAAATGTTTTTATCGCAGACAAATTAAAACTTTGATCGAGAATCAAATTTATATTGCTCATTAGCAAATCTTTTAATTCTTTTTCACTTAGTTTTTGCTTTTCATCTAATAAATTGAGATTAGTTAATTTTTTGAAAAATGAATCATAAGAGTCTATGAACTTTTTAAATTGATTTTTGTCTTGAAAATTACTATTGACAATCGCTAAACATAAACATTGCAAAAAACAAATACCATGCAGTCCAAGAGTACGATAGGTGCTATGCGAATATTTTTTCAAGCAGATTCGTTCTCGCCCTTCCAAAGAGATGCCATTATAAACATTTTCTTGTACATCAGCAACCTTTTTTTTTACTTTTCTTTTGTAAAAACCAATGAATTTTTTGGTTCGATATTCTTTTTCCCATTTGCCTGTTGTCCAATAATCAATGAATCCTCCCCGTGTATACTTAGTTTCATCCTCAAACATGGGTTGATTAGGATCGTCTTCCCATACCTCTATCCATTTATAGAATTCTTCATCCTTATAAACAACTTTTGGAAATGGAATATAGAACTCTATAAGTGTTGCTTCATAATGATTTTCTTGGCAATTATTAATAACTGTTTTGATGAGATGATTAATAATTTCTTCAAAATCTAGATAAGAATTCTTGATTTTTTGAACATCAGACTTGATTTTTTCAACGTCAGCAGAATTAGACAGATTTTCTGAAAAATCAACGAAATCATTCCATAATAATTTGCTAATTTCGTTTAGATAATCTTTCGCATTTTCAGATGAGGTAGGCTTATAGCAAGCAAGATTTACAAAAATGTTAATTAGCCATTTTTTTATCGAATCTATGTATAGCTGTGGTGCTTTTTCATGCTGTACTAAAATAACTTCTTTAAAGACTAAGCCTCTAGCATCTCCTAAAGATAGGTAAGCTTGTTGAAGCAAACTATCGATTCCTTGACCGGTTTTACAATTAATTTTTACGATGATTGGTTCTTCATCTATATACAACTCACAATAAATTTTTTTAATCTTTTTTTCTGCATCTTCAATATTTTGTTTGGTTGCCTTCTGTTTATTGTTTTCATCTAACTCTATATTTAATCCATAAATAATTTTGTATCCCAATTTCATTAAATCCTTTAAATAAGACCCTTCTGATCTTGAAAAACCACGAAAAGGATTAATTAAATAAAATACGATGTCTGGTTTAAAAGGTAATTTTGCAAACTCATTTAATCTATATATATATTCTTGTGGAACATTGTTTTTTTTGTAAGTGGCAACAGTAATATCAAAAATATTAGGATAGCTAGGAAATTGATTTAATCCTAATGCAACTCGATTATAATTTTCTAGTCGATCACCTTCTTCTCCATCACCACCATCTACTCCGGGTAGATCAAAAAATCTGATACCACCAGAGAAGTCAATTAAGTTAACCACTTGTGTTGTATTTTGATTACCTGTTGAAGTGAAATATTTTTCCCCAATTAGCCTATTTCCAAGAGTCGTTTTACCACTTCCCGTTCTACCAGTTACAAAAATATTGATGTAACTAGAATTAGGGGGTAAATTCTTAAGTCCTTCAGTAATTAATTTGGCTCTAATCTCGGCAAGAGAAGGTTTATTGGGGATAGTCATTTTAGTTGTTGTAAAATCATCAAGTATTAGTTAAAGTAATGTCTTCCTGAGAATTGAAATAATTTCATTTTCAGCAGATTTAGAATCAGAATTATTGATAATTTGCTCAATTTTTGATTTTAAATTACCAATCTTGAGATTGACTTGTTTTTTCCCATTTTCATAGATACTCTTTAAATTCCCTCCGGGTAAACCCTCAAATCCCAACCCAATTGCTAAAATACCTTCAATAATCTCATAACCTCCTTTTAAAAATTCTCTTCCTACCACTATTGTTTCATGTCCTACAACTACTTCAGTGTAACCTTCACTAACTTGCTTCATGCCTATAACTCCCCACGTTGTCTTAGTTTTAGGTACAACCTGTTGTTGATTCACTATCACTACTTCGTTGCCAAGGAAAAATTGAGCAACAGGATTTTCCCTTGACTTTGGTAGCGATATTGGTACATTTATAATCTCGTCAGATGTCTCTTTTATCTCACCATATTTTGGCACGTCTCTGGTCTTTTCTTGTTGATCATATATAGGCTTGTCAATAGTCTTATCTTGAGTGCGTTTTCCTGTTATCTCATTGCTAATGTCATCAAAAATTCCATCATTATTGTTTTCAATCGGAACTTCTTTTTTGAAAATTCTCGATGAATAATTGTATACTGCTAAGCAAGAACCCAACACAACATTATAATCGGCATTGAAGGATTGATCTACTTTGAAAGTTGCCAAACGACTATAGCGGTAAGCGCTTGAGTGAGATACAGACCAAGCCTTGCCTAGCATGGTTTATAGCTCGTGACACTGTACTTCATACGACTGCACACCGCTATAGCAATGTAAATTAGTGCCTCATGAAATCTTTTGCTTCTTGTTATTCTTGCTTTCTCCTTTAACTTTTCTCCAAGAACTTCTTCCATTTTTCCCAGTTTATGAACGGGAAGTAACTTACAGATTTCTTCTGCTATTTTATCAGCACCAATACCTTTGATTGAGTTAATTTCAATTATTATAGGTTCAGTATTTTGATCACCATAAACTTTTTTGTAAACTTTAGTAATTCGTTTATAAGCATCCTCGATATATTGTTTTCTATACATAGGGCGATCATTCTCATCCAAATGTAAATTAAGAGCAAATATTACATTACAAGAATCTCGCTTTTCTTTTTGAAGATATAATAAACTTCCCAAGTAAACTTCATCATCACGTCCCATACCTTCATGGGCAGCAACAACATATAAAATTACATCTGCACCAAGCTCAAGCTGATTGTCTTGTGATTGCCATTTCTCTACGGATATAGTCTCTTCTTGTGCTTTTTTCGTATTTTGATAATCAGTATAATCAGACAAAATAAATTCAGTCACACGACAGTTTTCTTCGTCTATTTGTTCAATACATAAGGCGGCACGGTTGATATTTTCAAATGTTTCATCTGATCCAGCACCTGGCAAATCGAAATATCGTAAATTATTAGCTAATTTAAAGCAATTTACTTTATCAGTGCAGTCGGTATATCCTGTACTTTTCATGGCTGTTTGCTTTCCACCAAGTAAGGTATTACCCAAAGAGGTTTTACCTGCTCTCGTTTTCCCTGTAACATAAAGATTAATAGGAGAGGAAAATCCTTCCTGATTCCTGTAATTTTCAAGGACGACTTCCCCTGCAACTCTGTCTAGATCTAAGTTTGATGGGTCTAATAATCTCAAAACTTCAGGGCGATCTGAAAAAATATTTTGTAGATTTTTTAGGATTGGATCGACTTGTTGATTTTCATTGTTGTTGTTCATGGTTGGTTCTCCTTTGGAAGAATTTTGACTACCGTTTTTTTCTTCATCCATTGTATCATTCCTTCTGGAATTTGTCTCCTTATGCTGAAACTGTTTTTCGGATTCTACGGTTGGTAAGCTAGAACTAAGATTAGTTAAAAAATCCCAAGGAACTAAAAGGCGATTTATTGATGCACTTTGATTCGCATCTATTTTATCAGTGCTTTTAACCTTTTCTGATAACAGTTTTAAAGACTCTAGAAATAGTTTATCCTCTTGATAAATAATCTGTTTTAAGGTCTGACAATCACGGTCATTATCCAAATCAAAAACCTTATCTGACGGCACATTATTAGATCGTAACCAATCAGAAAAAGCCTTACTTCCTTGTTCTAAAGCCAAGTATTTGTAAGCATCAGGTAAATTCGCCAAAGATAATGCTAACTTCATGCGGATTTCAGGAGAAGAAGAACCAGCGTCAGACTCCAAACTATCGTAAAATCGCCCGTAAGCCTTAACAATAGTGGTAATACCCTCCTGCCAAAACTCCGGCGTTAAAAGAGGATGATTCTTATACTTTTCTAATAAATAGGGAATTAAACTCGGTAATAACGGCGTATTTTCCCAAGAATTGCCCAAAAAGAGAATATCCGCATAAAGCCCAATCACTAAACAATGCCATACCGCTAAATATTGATAAAATGCACGATAATCGAGATTACTGAGCTTATAATCTTTTTTCACTGTCAAATCAAGACCATGCTCTTCAAATTCAGCTTTTTCAGCTAATTCTTTGTAAAGGATCTGTAAATTTTCTTCATTTAGTCCTCCTTTTTCCTTAATAAAAGCTTCATCCTTACCAATCTCTTGTAATTTTTGGCGAGTTTTTTCCCATTCTAACGCCCGATTTTTTGCGATAGAATAAAGTAAATCAGAATAGGATTGACCCGATAAAATAGTAGCTTTAGTGTAGGAAACATCCCCCGCCGACCAATAACCCAACTTAAAATTAAGCAAATCCCCTAAATTAATATCCGACTCCAAAACCAAAACAGGAATACTTTTTAATTGTCCATGAAGAGCCTGTAACGCAGAACTTCCACCCCATTTCTTGGACTCCCAAGCTCGATCAACCAATTGCACAGGATGGTGATGACTTACTAAATAACCTTGGTGCAAAAATTGCTCAATTTCTTCGGCTAAATAGGTCTCATAACCCGATGTTAATGGCTTGCCTGTACTAGGATCATGATCTAAAAAAGGCGGTGCTAGAAATAACTTTAAAGGCATTACCCCATGAGCAAAAGAATTTTCCAGTAAATCAAAAGGTAAATTAGCAATGGGAGATTTATCCGATCTCAACCTTTCCCGCATCAACTCCACCGCATTTTGATGTTGCAAACGAACTAAATCACGTTGAAAATCCTGCTGTAACTGTAAAATATCATATTGAATTTTCTTTTCCTGCTCAAAACGCCATTTTTGAAAATCCAGATTTTTTTGATTAATAGCGTGACTCACTTTCGCCCGAAAAGCCTCAATTTCCTTCGCTCTTTCGTGGTTAAGTTCAGCTAATTCTCTTTGAAATTCTTGATTTTCTCTTTGTTGCAATACGGAAAATTTTAATTGATTATACTGCAATTCTGCGGAATGCTTTCTACTCAGTCGGGCAATTTCTTCGGAAGAATCCCGATTTAGCCGACTGATACTTTCAGAAGATTTACGATTTTCTGATGCTGACCAAGCATTAATACCACTTGATGCTAACAAACTTAAGCCATACATCCAAGACATATTTCTAAATCCTCCACAATGGTTTTTCGTAACTTTAATTTAGTCTTAGTCAACCCCAGTAATACAGAACAATCCTGTCCTGGGCTATCAGAAAGAAGGTAAAAGTCAAGGTTTTTGCTCTCTAATGCGACAGTCTAAAAGCTACCTTTCATAATAACCCTCTAGACTTTTTCCGCCTGTTCCCTTAACTTTTGAGCTTCCGCCTGATATTTCTCAGATTCAGCCATCGCATTTTGGGCTTCTTTCCCATGACTAGAGGCATCTGACTGGTTTTTATGCTCACGATGCCAATCGGCTTCTTTACTGTGACTCTGAGAACGACTTAAACTTTCATTAGCCCGTTTCTCCATTTCATTTGCTTTACTTAATAACTCAGAAGCCGTCTCAGAACCAGATCGCTGTGAAAGATGATCCCAATGGGAAGTATGATCTGCGTGGGAATATTGATGGTCTGGGAAACTGTTAGCATGATGAGGGTGATAATCTGCTAAGTGCTGGCTCTCAAAACCTTGATCAAAATGAGAAGGATGATCAACTTGAGAATATTGATGGTCTAATAAACCATTAGCGTGATGGGGTTGATAATCTGCTAAACTCTGACGCTCAAAAGCATTATGGATATGATGAGGCTCATAAATGCTGATATTAGATGGGACAAAGGGATCGTGGTGAACTCGCAAATTAGGGTCGTTTAACAAATCTTGGTGGTCGTGCAAATCCAGCGACGAATCCGCATGAGTATGTAAAGTGTGGTTAGCATCGGACTGATGAAGGTTATGATCAAAGGCTGGTAGATCCATGATGATATGTTGTCAGTGGAGGAATGAGTGTTTATTTAAGCTAGGGAATAACTTGATCCAGATAAATTACCGCAATCCTAGCATATTTATTCTAGTCGAAGCCATCGGATTAGCGCAATGCGATCACCATTTATCAAAGGATCGCCAAGTAATACTAAATCCAGTTATTAAAGACTAATTATTTAGGATTTGCTGAAAAACTTTTTGCCGCAAACCCTAACTATAGGCTCAAGCTCACTTTTTCACCAACTTGACAAATTCTCGAAAACGTTGGCGTAAACTCTCAATATTAGCCGATTTACCGCCATAACGCCAATCAACGTAGGCGCAAGCAATCTCCTCGATAATATTCGCCACTGGCGGCGGTTGGACGCGGCGGGCGGCGGTGGCGTATTCTAAAGGGGTTTGAGCGGGATGTTTGCCATAACCGGCTTCTGTTAAGATTCCTAACATTTGCTGGTATAAACGCTCGATTGGTGGTAGTTTTGCCAACCTGCGACCCCGACGCCAACGATGGAACTGTCCCCATCCTAACCAACCAGCGTAGGCGAAGACGACCCCCACTAAACCACCGAGAATTCCCCCGAAAAGACTGCCGGAAATAAAGCGCCATAACCAGGCCAATAACTGACCGATAGTAACGATAACATTTTCCCAAATCAGACCGAGAAAACCCGTTACTGGAGAGGGCAACCATCCGGCTACCCATTGCCACAATTGCTTGAGGACGCTAAAAGGTTCCGCTTCCTCAAAGGATGGGGGAATTAATTCGTGGCCTGGGATAGGATCGAAAGTGTACCAACCGTAACCGGGGAAAAACACCTCTGTGATGGCGTAAGCGTCCGTATTTTGGACAACATAAAAGCCAGTGAAAGGATTAAACTGGCCAGGGGCAAAACCGGTGGCTAATCGGGCAGGAATACCGATCGAGCGTAACATAATCGTTAACACGGTGGAAAAATGATCGGCGTAACCCCCCTGAAAACGAAACAAAAAGGCCGAGACTAAATCCTCATTTTCGGCTAAAAAGGGCAAATCGGTTTTTAATTCGTAGTTTTGCTTTAATGCTTGGGCCAAATATAGGGCCTTCTCGTAGGGAGAGGTTAAAGGTGTGGGAGATTTGGCCAGCAATTCCTCGGTTTTTCGGCGGACTTTCGGGGCAATTTCGGCAGGAATTTGTAAATAATAGTTGAGAATAGACTTAGGGTAGGTTTCTGGGGCCGATCGCAGTTGGCTGCGATTGCGTTCCGGCACTTGTGAGATTACAGTATAAGTTAGCCCTTCTGCTAATCCCCCCGGCGACCTTAAGCTATTTTCTCGGTCTAAAGATACCTGTCGGGTAGGAAAAAAGAGAAACTGGGGCGAGGTAAGAGCAGGGATAATATTCGGTAAACTGGAGACAATGCTGTAGGTTTGGACTACCTGATGGGTTTTCGCTTGGGTTGCGGGTAGCGGCACAAAAAAGCGATAGGACCAACTACTGCGATTTAAATCCTCTACTTCTTGATCTCGCGAGATTTGCCACCCTTGACCAGTATAGCGATCAAAGGCCATGGCCCGCCAGAATCCGGGGGCTTGAGAACGTACCCGCATGACTGTCTGGGGAGTCATACTTCCCCGCAAATTTTGGTTGATTTGGGGGTTAAAACCGTAATAAAAGGTAGAATCTAGCTGTCCTGACCCCGTAGTGGGACTATTACCGCCATTTACGCCACCATTCCCCGTTTCACCCTCGCGCACATAGCCGGGGTTAACGATTTGTCGGTTTCCCTGTTCAAAACCCTGATTTTCCATACCTTCGGGACTATTGACGGGAAAAGATTGAATTTGATAACCCGGAAAACGCGGCATCAGGGCAAAAATTGTCAATCCCAAGAGGAGAATTGTCAGAAAGAAAATCCCGAAACGTTTGGGAGAAAGGGGGGAATTTTGCGGGGAAACTAATTTTTTTGTGGCTAGACGCGGGGATTTCCTTGAGAAGAAAGGGAGACTCTGATTGAGATTATCTAAACCTAAACGAGAACGATAGTCTAAAACTAGGGTAGGTAGGGATAAAAACAGAAAGAGGATTAACCAAGGCGCAAAAGCGAGGGTTTGGGAGATTGTCCCGGCGACTCCCAAGAGAATTAAACCGATTACCATAGAATACCCTAAATCTTTGCGTCGGGGCAGGTCAAAACTATGGAGAATTTGCAGTTGAATTAGTAATTGTGTTAGAGCAATACGACTATCCTGCATCGCAACGATATCACCCAAGAATAGCGCCAAAACTACTAACATTCCGATCGCTATACAAAATTTTGCCCCGATATTGCGCTTTTTCCTGCGTCGCCAACTCCAGATTCCGCCGATAATACTGAGAGGAACGGCCCAAATACTGGTATAACTATCGGTAGCCACATCGGTGGCGACAATACCCACGATTACTAAAGCTTGCACCAGAATTCTTAAAATAATCGATTCCTCGGTTTCTGGTAGGGGAGAAGATTCTATCTTTTGCCAGAGGGTTTTTAAGGAAGGTCTTGGACGAGCGGCATTGCTAACCATAGGGTAAATTGGAAGAAGGACAAAGAAGTTAATTTTATATTTCCCAGTTCTAATCTCGATCGCTCCCTGGGGTAAAGTGGATTTTAGATGTCAGGAGATAGGGTGATAGGGTGATAGGGTGATAGGGTGATAGGGTGATAGGGTGATAGGGTGATAGGGTGATAGGGTGATAGGGTGATAGGGTGATAGGGTGATAGGGTGATAGGGTGATAGG